>METP01000034.1 GCA_001771365.1 candidate division WOR-1 bacterium RIFCSPLOWO2_02_FULL_46_20
GCCAGTGAAATGGAAATGCCGTAATTGCGGCTACGTGCATGAGGAGATCGAAGCGCCGGAAAAATGTCCGGCTTGCGCTCACCCCAGAGCTTATTACGAGGTTTTAGCCGAGAATTATTGATGAACCGAGAAGCTCTTCATAAGATAAGCTACGGCATCTATATTCTGGCAACAGAATTTGAAGGAAAGGCTAATGGCCAGATCGTTGATTCGGTTTTTCAGGTTACGGCTGAGCCGCCGACGGTGGCGGTTTCTGTTAATAAACTAAATTTGACCTGTGAATACCTGCTTAAAACGGAAAAATTTTCCCTGTCGATACTGGAAAAAAACACCCCCATGACTTTAATTGGCCGGTTTGGCTTTAAGTCTGGCCGCGCTCTCAATAAATTTGAGGGGATCAAGTTGAAAAAAGGGATAACCGGCATGCCGATAGTTTTGGATAATACCATAGCCTATCTTGAGGCTGAAGTGATAAGCCGGCTAGAGGTAGGGACCCATATTATATTAGTAGGCAAGGTGGTTGAGGCCGAGCTTCTAAATAATCTTGAGCCAATGACATACGCGTATTATCATGATGTAAAAAAAGGGCAATCCCCCAAAACGGCGCCAACCTATATAAAAGAGGAGGAGGAGCAACTGGATAAATATGTTTGCAAAGTGTGCGGCTATGTCTACGACCCGGTTGCGGGAGACCCTGATGATGGGGTGGTTGCCGGCACCAAATTTGCCGATATACCGGAGAGCTGGGTGTGTCCGGTCTGTGGCGCGAGCAAGGACCAGTTTGAAAAGCAATGAGTATCAGAATAATAAAAGAAAATATCTATGCGGTAGGGGTGATTGATTGGGACCGTCGGTTGTTTGACGAACTGATCCCGCTTCCTGACGGTACAACCTATAATGCTTATTTGATTAAAGGTTCAGACAAGGTTGCTTTGCTGGATACGGTTGATCCGCCGTTCGGCCAAGAGCTGCTGGAGAATTTGCAAGAGCTAAAGGTTGACAGAATCGATTATATTATTTCCCATCATGGGGAACAGGATCATTCTGGCGCCATACCGCGACTCTTGGCCGGCTATCCTATGGCCAAAGTGGTTGTTAACCAAAAGAACAAAGAGCTGCTTAAGAATCATCTCTTGGTTGCTGATGGTAAGTTTCTTGTTGTTGCGGACCGGGAGACCCTCTCTCTGGGTGATAAAACCTTAGAGTTTATTTTTGCCCCTTGGGTCCACTGGCCGGAAACCATCTTCTCTTACCTTAAGGAAGATAATATTTTGTTTACCTGCGATTTTTTGGGCTCTCACCTGGCCACCTCTGATCTTTATGCCAAAGAGGGGCCAAAGGTTTACGCGGCAGCCAAACGTTATTATGCCGAGGTCATGATGCCTTTTCGGCCGCTGGTCACCAAACATCTGGAAATTGTTAAACAATTAAACCCCGGCATTGTTGCCACCAGCCATGGACCGATTTATGATAAACCAAAATATATACTTGAGGCTTACGCTGATTGGGTGGGCGAAGCAGTCGGCAATAAAGTGGTTATCCCGTATGTTTCTATGCACGGATCAACTAAGGTGATGGTTGATTATTTTGTTGAAAAATTAATGGCTCAAGGGGTCAAGGTTAAGCCGTTTAATCTAACTGCCATGGATTTGGGGGATCTGGCGATGGAGTTGGTTGACGCGGCCACGGTTGTGCTGGGCACACCCACGGTTTTGGCCGGACCGCACCCTAGCGCGGTTTACGCCGCGTATCTTTTAAACGCCCTGCGGCCCAAAACAAAGTTTGTCTCGCTGATCGGCTCTTTTGGTTGGGGAGGCAAAACAGTGGAACAGATTGCCGGAATGCTGACAGCGCTTAAGGTTGAGATTTTGGCGCCGGTGATGGTTAAGGGCTTGCCCAAGGAAGAAGACTTTCGTCGGCTGGACAGGTTGGTTGATGATATTTTAAAAAAGCATCAAGGAGTATTGTAAGCAAAAATGAAAAAACGGGCATTATTTGTTTGTATCGCCAATGCGGCCCGTTCGCAAATGGCTCAGGGGTTTGCCCGGCAGCTGGCGCCCGATAGGATTGAGGCATTTTCTGCGGGTTCTCAGCCAGCGGGGGTAGTTTCTGCAAAGGCTATTGAGGTTATGAAAGAAATTGGCGTTGATATTTCCGGTCATCACTCCAAAGGTTTTAATGATTTGCCAATTAAAGATTTTGACTACGTTGTGACCATGGGTTGTGGCGATGTTTGTCCTTTTTATCCGGCCAAGAAAAAGATCGACTGGCCGCTGGCGGATCCTAAGGGAATGGATTTGGCTGGTTATCGGCAGTCCAGGGATAAAATTAAGAAGTATATGGTAGACTTCTTAAGGGATATCTGAGATGGTAAAAGACCCCATTTGCGGGATGGATGTTGATTCGAAAATAGCGAAGCTCAAAGCTGAGAAAGATGGTAAGGCCTATTATTTTTGCAGTAAGAATTGCTATGATAAGTTTACCGGCGAAATAAAACTGCAAAAATCTCATGAACACCAGCACCAGGAAGCAGTCAAGGGAAAAACCGAGAAAATATTTATCTCTGTCTCCGGCATGAGCTGTGCTTCCTGTGTGTCTGCCATTGAGAATGCGCTGAAAAGTTTTAAAGGAGTCATCAAGGCCAATGTGAATTTTGCTTCGGAAAAGGCTACTGTTGAATATGATCCCACTGTTGCAGATATTGCGGCAATCGAAAAAATCATTAAAAATACCGGCTATACCGTTGTTAAGCCAAAAGCCGGCGGAGGGCTGACCACTCTTAACCTCAAAGTCGTTGGCATGGACAATCTTCATTGTGTGGGAACAGTTGGGGGCGCAGTTGCGAGTTTGCCTGGAATAATCTCCAAAGATCTGCGCGTTAATGAAAAAGCTGTAATTAAATTTGATGCCGCTAAAGTTTCTGCTGCCAGGATCAAAGAGGCTATTAAGGAATCAGGCTATGCGCCAATTGACGAGGAAGAAGCGACAGTTGATGCTGAAAAACAGGCTCGTGAGAAAGAAATTGGGAATTTGCTAAAAAGGTTCTTTGGTTCACTGCTCCTGAGTATCCCTTTACTATATTATATGTTTGGCATGCTTTTTGGGCTGCCTATGTCTCAATTTATGATGCAAAACGCGGCGGCCATCCAGTTTGTTCTTACTACCCCGATTATGTTTATCGGCAGTATTTTCTTTACCCGTGGGATTGTTTCGTTAGTTAAAACCAGGACGGCAAATATGGATACCCTGGTTTCAATCGGGGTCGGCTCAGCCTATCTTTACAGTTTGTATGTAACTATTGCAATCTGGCGAGGGAACAGCGCATTTGGGATGGAGAGCCTTTACTACGAGGTGGCTGGTTTCTTAATAACTTTTATTCTTCTCGGTAAATATTTTGAGGCTATGGCAAAGGGAAAGACATCGGCAGCGATTAAAAAGTTGATGGAACTGCAGCCAAAAACTGCGCTGGTGGTAAGGGGAGGGCAGGAGGTTGAAGTTAAGATCGAGGAAATTGTGATTGGCGATATTCTTGTGGTTAAGCCGGGCGGCAAGATCCCGGTCGACGGCACTGTTGTTAATGGGCATTCTTCGGTAGATGAATCGATGGTAACCGGCGAGAGTATCCCGGTAGAGAAGAAAGCAGGAGACAAAGTTGTTGGCGCAACGATCAATAAAAACGGGGCCTTTAAGTTTAAGGCGGAAAAAATCGGCAAAGAGACATTTCTTTCCCAAGTTATCCGTCTGGTAGAGGAGGCGCGGGGGAGCAAAGCTCCGGTTGAGGAATTAGCGGACAAAATCTCGGCGGTATTTGTGCCGGCGGTCGTTTTAATCGGTCTGACCGCTTTTGTGGTTTGGCTGCTGGCAGGACAAAGTTTTATTTTTGCGCTGACAGTATTTATTGCTGTCCTTATCATTGCTTGTCCATGTGCTTTGGGTCTAGCCACACCAACTGCCGTGATGGTTGGTACCGGTCTGGGAGCAGAGCGTGGCATTTTAATTAAAAGTGCGGCAGCGCTGCAAAAGGCGGCCCAACTTAAGGTAATTGTATTTGATAAAACAGGGACATTAACCAAAGGAAAACCGGAAGTAACCGATCTTGTCGCAACTTCAAACCTCAAACTTCAAAATCCAAACAAGGAGTTACTGCTATATGCGGCGGTGGCGGAGAAGAGGTCGGAGCATCCTTTGGGGGAGGCGATTCTTAAGAAGGCCAGGGCGGAAGGGCTTGCTGTTCCTGAGCCGGAAAATTTTAATTCAATATCCGGAAAAGGAGTAGAGGCGAAACTTAATGGTGAGACTATTTTTCTTGGCAACCGTAAACTGGCACAAGAGAAAAACCTCTCTTTTCAAGAGCAGGAAGGACAGATCAATGAACTTGAGTCCCAGGGTAAAACGGTGATGCTGGTCGCCAAGGGGAGCGTCCTTCTTGGCCTGATCGCGGTGGCAGATACTTTAAAAGAACATTCAAAAGCAGCTGTGGCAGAGTTGCATCGTATGGGGAGAGAGGTTGTGATGATCACTGGCGATAACAAGAGGACGGGGGAGGCGATTGCTAAACAAGTTGGCATAGATTGTGTGCTGGCCGAAGTGTTACCCGAGGATAAAGCAGCTGCTGTCAAGAAACTTCAAGCTGAAGGGAAAAAAGTCGCGATGGTAGGCGATGGGATTAACGACGCTCCAGCTCTGGTTCAAGCGGATATTGGGATTGCCATTGGGACCGGGACCGATGTGGCGATTGAAGCCGGGGAAATTATCTTAGTAAAAGATGACCTGCGTGACGTTGTTACGGCAATTGAACTTAGCGCCTATTCTATGCGCAAGATTAAACAAAACCTTTTTTGGGCCTTTGCTTATAATTCTTTAGGCATTCCTATCGCTGCCGGGATCCTGTATCCCTTTACCGGTTTCCTATTAAACCCTATAATTGCCGGTGCGGCGATGGCCTTTAGCTCTGTCTCTGTTGTGACGAATTCGCTCTTAATGAAACGGTTTAAACCGGGGATAAAAAAATGAAAGGAGGTGAATAAATATGATGCACGGAATGGGTTATGGCATGATCTGCGCTTCGCTGGTAAAGGTTGTACTACTAGCGGGTTTTGCCTATATTGTTTGGGTGTTGTCTAATAAAGAAGGGGGCGCACTTAAGTTGTTAGGCCGGTTACTGGCTGCGGCAATTGTTGTCATTGCGGTAGCGGGTTTACTGCACGGAGCGGCTTACTATGGCAAGCTGGGGTATGGGATGTAGGCCGCGGATTGTGTCGCCTTTGCGCTGGGCGATTTTCATAAGGATTATTTAAAGGATAAAGGTAAGATTATAAACGAGGAATGGGTTTAAATTGGTTCTATTCATTGAATGATGTAAAAATTGATAAGTTAATTGCCTCAAAACGAAAAACCATCTCTCTGGAAGTTGCCCCCGATGCCGCGCTTATTGTCCGCACACCGCATAATGTTTCCCGCACATATATTCAATCAATAATTTTCAAGAAGAGGAACTGGATTTTGAAGAAACAGCGTGAAATTAGGCAAAGAATGCCCTTGATCCAACAATATTCTGTCGCGGAATATTGGGAACAGGCCTGCAGTACAATAATTAAAAGGGTAGATCACTATTGTGTGACAACCGGACTAAAATATCGCAAGTTTTCTTTGTCCAGAGCCAGGCGGCGTTGGGGTTCGTGCAGCCAATCAGGCAATGTGCGCTTTAATTGGCGTTTAATCCTGGTCCCTTTGCCGGTTATTGATTATGTGGTTGTCCATGAATTAATGCATCTGGTAGTAAAAAATCATTCCAAGAAGTTTTGGCGTAAAGTTTCTGAAATTATGCCTAATTACAGAGTTCATCGTAAGTGGCTGCGGGAGAATGGGCAGCTGTTGTCTAACCAGTTAAATTGACAGATAAGTTTCTGTGTTCAAAAATGATTGTAGATTAGGAATATTGTTTTGCAGCAGATCAGCCTGAAGTCCGGCATCCTCTACAAGCCCTTGTCCCAGCAAATTATCGACATTAACCTGGTTATTAGCCAGCAAATTAGCGAAAAGGTTATTGCTGTCGGACTTTCTATCGTCATCCTTATTGTTATCGCTGGTAGCTGAGATAAGGTCCTGGAGCATTGTATTAAAATTTTGCTGCAGGGCTAATTGAAATGTTCCCGGATCCTGAGGCCCTGTATTCTCCACCGACCTAAGGTCGTTTATCTGAGTAGTGAAAGAGGCTGCTTTGCTGATTCCAGCCATTAACGCTGACATAGGAGAAGTATAGTACTTATGTTTTGAGAATTCAACCAGCTTAAAAAAATCTTAACATCGTTTTGAAACGTTAGCGGCGGAGATTTACTACGCTGTGGCCGGCTAAATAGCCGGTACTCCAGCACATTTGCAGGTTGTAGCCGCCGGTGGGGCCGTTGAGATCGATTATTTCCCCGGCAAAAGAGAGATTGTCTATTATTTTTGACTTCATGGCGCGTGGATCGATCTCTTTTAAATTAATTCCTCCGCTGGTGGTAATCGCTTTACCAAAACCATCTAAGGCGCAGACCTTGCAGGTGAACTCTTTTAAGAGATGAAGCAATTTCTTGCGCTCTTCTTTGGTAATTAGATTGACTTTTTTATATGGATCGATGCCGCTGAGCCGAACAATTACCGGGATCAATTTGTTGGGGAGCAAATCAGTGAGGCTATTGCGAAAATACTTGTTGGCATTGGCGTGAAAATCCCTTTGTAACCTTTTATCAAGTATTTGATAATCCAGCACGGGTTTCAGATCGAGGCGCAGCTCAACCTCGCCATTTTTTAGCAGCGCGCCGATTGCCTGGCTCATATCCAGAATAATCGGTCCGCTCATCCCGTCGTGGGTAAAAAGCGCTTCGCCAAAGTGTTCTCCATGCTTTTTTCCCTGATAAATATCAATCCGCACATTTTTTAGGCTTAAACCGGCCAAATCTTTGATCCAGGGCTCTTTTGTTTTAATCGGTACCAGTGCCGGTTGGGGGAGGGTGACCGTATGGCCGAGCAATTTGGCCCAGTGATAACCGTTGCCAACAGAGCCGGTAGTTGGGTAGGAGAGTCCGCCGACGCAAACGATATAGTGTGCCGCCATGATATCGCCGCGGCTTGTCTTGAGCTTATCGATAGTGTGACGTTTATTTATCAGCTTGATAACAGTGCAATTTTTGATGATTCTGACCTTGCCCTCGCGCGTGTAATTTAATAATAATTGCAGCACATCCTCGGCGCGGTCGGAGACGGGGAAGATACGCTGGCCGTGCTCGACTTTGGTGGCTAGCCCGCGATTATTGAAAAAGTTTATGGTATCGTCAACACTAAAGCTGTGGAGGGCAGAGTAGAGGAATTTACCGTTTTTGCCAAAAACAGCGATAATTTTGGACGGCTCTGTTTCAGCGGTCGTGATATTACAGCGGCCTTTACCGGTGATGAGCAATTTTTTGCCCGGTTGGTCATTTTTTTCCAGCAGGACGACTTCGGCCCCATGTTCAGCGGCTGCGCCGGCGGCCATCAGTCCGGCTGGTCCTCCGCCGATCACCGCGATATCAAATTCGTTATTGTCCATTTCCCAAGTTTAGCACAAAAGCTATGGTTAATGCCCGCTATCCTTGTCTTTTGTGCTCAATAAGCGTATGATAAGCACATGACTTCTTTAAAGTACAAAGGTTCGCTCAAATGCGAATGTGGTGTAGAGGTTTTTCAAGGAAGTGTTTTTTGTCCGAGATGCAGGGCAGAGATCAATCGGAAAAATGCCAAAGTAATCAAGAAAGAAGACAATAAATATCAGAAAAAGATGCGCAACAAGAGGAATCAGAAATAAAAATCCCCATTCTCTTTGTCCCTGTCCGCATCCTGCTGAGAACGGCGGATTTTGGTAATTCGATCTAAAAAGTGATAATGTTTTAACTAATGCCTGAGCAAAAACACATTTTTCTCTCCAAAAGCAAATATGGCAGCGGCCTGCAGTGTTTAAAATACCTCTGGTATCAGTTTAACCTCAAAAATGAAATCCCAGCGTATGATCCCGAGACTTTGGAAATTTTTAAACAAGGGCAGATTGTCGGTGAGTTGGCCCACCAGCTTTATTCTGAAGGCATCAAGCTTAAGCGAGACTGGAATCCTGAAAAGATGGCGGCCAGGTCGCTGGAGGCATCGCTGCAAAGAAAACCATTATTTGAAGCCGGGTTTGTTTATAAAAATGCTTATGCAATCGCGGACATTTTGGTCCCCGTGGGCAAAGACGAGTGGGATTTGATTGAGGTGAAGAGCTCAACCAGGGTCAAGCCGGAGAATATTTACGACACTGCGTTTCAAAAATATACATACGAGGGTGCGGGGTTAAAGATTAAAAAATGTTATCTAATGTATGTAAATAATGAGTACGTCCGTCAGGGGGGGCTTGATCCGCGGCAATTTTTTCATAAAGAAGACATTTCTGATCAGGTGACAGAGCTATTACCCGGGATTGAAAAAAAGATCGAGGCGATGCTTAGGGTTATTGGCGATAAATCCATGCCCGATATCAAGGTTGGTCCGCATTGTGAGGCTCCGTACGAATGTCCTCTGCAGGAAGTTTGCTGGAAGTTTTTACCTGATGAAGATGTTTTTACGCTTTATCGCGGGGGCAAGACGTCGTTTGCTTTAATGGAGCGGGGGATATTGCAATTAAAGGATATACCGGCTGATTTTGAATTAAGCGATAAGCAACGGTTGCAGGTTGCGGCGCATATTTCCAAAAAACCGTATATTGACAAGCCGGCGATTAAGGAATTTTTGTCAGAGTTAAAGTACCCGCTTTATTTTCTTGATTTTGAGACAATCGCGCCGGCGATCCCGTATTACGACCAGACCCGGCCGTACGAAGACATCCCGTTTCAATATTCTCTGCATGTTGTTGAAAAAAAGGGCTCTCTGCCCAGGCATTACGGTTATTTAGCGCCAGGCGATATTGATCCGCGGCCGGAGATTCTAGCGCAGCTTAAAGAGAAGTTGGGCCGGTCCGGTTCGATTGTGGCATATAATTCCGGGTATGAGATAAAGTGTTTACAGCTTGCGATGAGAACATATCCTGAATATGAGAAGTGGGTAGAGGAGATGAATCTACGGATGGTTGATTTATGGGTGCCGTTCCGCAAATTTTTTTATTATCATCCGGATCAGCGGGGGGGCGGGTCGTTAAAAAATGTTTTACCGGCTATGACGGGGAAGGGTTATGCTGATATGGAGATTGCTGGTGGTGGGGCGGCCAGGTTTGAGTATATGAGAGTGACTTTTGACAAGAAGGTCGCGGAGTCCGAGCGCCAAAGAGTCCGCGCTGCTCTGGATAGATATTGTGAAATGGATACGCTGGCGATGGTTGAGGTGGTGGAGGCGTTGGGGGAGATTTCCCACTTGAAATAAAGTCATGCTATAATATTAACCAATTCAAATTTTGGAGGTGAATTATGGCCAACAAAGAACAAGGAAGCTCGAAAAATACTAAGAAGGTGGCGAAATTGTCACTCAAGGAAAAACGCGCCTTAAAAAGAGAGAAAAAAGCTAACAAGGGATTATAGGGCCCACTGCGCTGAATAAACCGTCCAACTGGATATTTGTTCCTGTCTGGAAAAAAGACAAGCGCGCCCTGCTTATTTTCTATGCTTTATAACATCCGTGTAGTCGCGAATGCTAAACAGAATAAAAGAGAAGGGTCGAGACAAACTGATCAAAATAAACCCAATATGGCCGCGATTGAAGTAACCAACCTGGTTAAATATTTTAAAAATACCAAAGCGATAGATGATATCTCCTTTAGTGTCGGCGCGGGGGAGTGCTTTAGCCTGCTTGGTCCCAACGGCGCCGGAAAGACCACCACTTTGAATATCTTGTCCACTTTACTAAAACCAACTGCGGGGAAGGCCCTGGTCGCCGGCTTTGATGTGGCCAAACAAAAAAATGAAGTGCGCCAAAGTATCGGCATTGTCTTTCAGGAACCGGCACTGGATTCCAAACTAACCGGCAAAGAAAACCTGGAATTCCACGCCATGATGTACGGGATCAAACCTTCAATTAGAGATGAACGGATAAAATCTCTGCTGCAGCTGGTCGAACTGACCGAAAAAGCCGAGACTCTGGTGCAAAATTACTCCGGCGGCATGAAAAGACGGCTGGAGATCGCCCGCGGCTTGATCCATCGGCCCAAAGTGCTCTTCCTTGACGAACCGACCCTGGGACTCGATTCACAAACCAGACGTTTGATCTGGGATTATATTAAAAAACTTAATAAAGAAAATGATGTCACCATTATCCTGACCACACATTATATGGAAGAGGCCGACTTTCTCTGCGACCGCATCGCGATTATCGATCGGGGAAAAATTGTGGTGAATGATTCACCGGCCAACTTAAAAAAATTGCATAACACAAACAGTTTGGACGATGTCTTTATTAAATATACCGGAAATACTATCAGGAATATCGAGGAGCGCGAAAAGATATGGTAGAGCTTAGAGCCATCTATATACTCTGGCTGCGCGAAGTCAAAAAGTTTCTCCGGGCCAAAGAGCGCATCATCGGCTCAGTCGCTATGCCGGTAATGTTTATGATGTTTTTTGGCTTTGGCTTTAGCCACACGTCAATCCCGGGGATTGATGGCAAGATTAACTATATCGATTTTCTCGTCCCGGGGATGATCGGCATGAATATGCTTTTTAGCTCCATGTTTGCCGGCATCTCGGTCCTCTGGGACAAAGAGTTTGGCTTTTTAAAAGAGATTATGGTCGCCCCGGTCAGCCGCGTCTCAATTGCCCTCGGCCGCATCGCCGGCGGCGCCACCACGGGGTTGGTCCAGGGGTTGCTTCTTTTTATAATCTCCTTCTTTTTCGGCTTTAGACTCCAGCCGGGGGTCAATATTATTGTGGCCGTAGTTATGATGATAATCTTTATGACCTTAATTGCGTTTTCGTTTCTCTCTCTTGGGCTGTCATTTGCCACTAATATGCGTGATGCCCAGGGGTTTGAATTGATTATAAATTTTGTTATGTTCCCGCTCTTTTTTCTCTCCGGCGCGGTTTCGCCAATCAGCAATCTGCCTATCTGGCTGCGGGCTTTGTCTTATGCCAATCCCTTAACCTACGGGGTAGACGGGCTCAGAAGTGTTTTGGTCGGCGCCTCGATGTTTAGTCTCTTTTTTGATTTAATCGTCTGTAGCTTCTCTGCTATTGCCATGGTCTCTCTGGCGGCTTTTTTCTTTGAGAGAAGTGAAAGTATCTAAGTTGTTTTTTTAATGGGGGGTTGGCGTTGCTGATAATGACAATTGTGTTATAATTCGGCCCATGAAGATAAATATCAGCGAAGAACATCAGCTTGGCTTTTTTGAAAAATATTTAACCGCCTGGGTCGCGGCCTGTATCGCGCTCGGCATTCTTTTGGGTAAATTGTTTCCGCAAGCCGCCATCGCTCTGGACAAAATCTCTGTTTATCAGGTCTCAATCCCCATCGCTATCGCCCTCTTTTTCATGATGTACCCGATAATGGTCAAGATTGACTTTAGTAAAGTTATTAAAGCCGGCAAAACTCCCAAACCGGTCATCCTGACACTGTTTGTTAATTGGTGCATTAAACCCTTTTCCATGCTGGCCATTGCCACCGTCTTCCTGGGAATAATTTTTAAAGGCTGGCTGCCGGGAATGGAGATTTTAAAAGACGGTTCGCAGGTTGAGCTCTTTCGCTCCTATATTTCCGGCTGTATCCTGTTGGGCATCGCCCCCTGTACTGCCATGGTCCTTATCTGGGGACATCTGGCCAAGGGAAACGACGGCCATACTTTAATTATGGTGGCAATCAATTCTTTAACAATGTTATTTTTCTATGCTCCATTGGGCGGCTGGCTTCTGGGGGTTAACCAAATGCCTATTCCGTGGCAAACAATTGTACTCTCCGTTGTAATTTACGTTGGCCTGCCGTTGCTTTTGGGTTATTTCTCCCGCCAATGGCTGATTGCCAAAAAGGGCTTTAAGTGGTTTGAAGAGGTTTTTATCCATTACCTGACTCCGGTCTCAATCGCGGCGCTCCTGTTTACGCTGGTGCTTTTGTTTTCTTTTAAAGGTCAGCTGATTATTGATAATCCGCAAATTATTTTCTTGATCGCGGTCCCTTTATTCATCCAAACTTGTTTTATCTTTGGCCTGACCTATCTTTTAGCCAGATGGTTGCGATTGCCTTATCAAGATGCGGCTCCTTCGGCCCTGATTGGCGCCAGCAACCACTTTGAAGTTGCCATTGCCACCTCCGCCATCCTCTTTGGCTTCTCGTCCGGCGCCTCACTGGCCACAGTTGTTGGTGTCCTCATCGAAGTCCCGGTTATGCTGCTGCTGGTCAAAGTGTGTTTGGGGACAAAAGATTTTTTTTAATAGGCTGCAGTTGCCCAATAGGGTATAATAGTACTTATGTCTGAGAAAAAAGAGGTTCACATCGTTGGCGGTCCCAATGGATCCGGCAAAACCACGTTTGTTAAAAAATTCCTGCCTGAATATGTTGAGATTACAAATTTTGTCAACGCTGACGATATTGCCGTTGGCCTTTCTCCGTTTGATTATACTTCCATGAATATTAAATCGGGAAAATTAATGTTGGAATTGATTGATACATATAAAAACAAAGAAGAGTCTTTTGGGTTTGAAAGTACTCTGGCAGGTAGAAAATGGATAAAAATGATTCATGAATTAAAAAACAAGAATTACGATATTTTTGTTTTCTTTTTGGATTTATCTTCCGTTGAACTGGCGGTGGCCAGGGTTCGTTATAGAGTAGAATCAGGCGGACATGAAATTCCGGAAGAAACTATTAGAAGAAGGCATAGTAGAGCCAGGCAAAATTTCTGGGATACTTACAAAAAGTTGGTAGATAATTGGTATTTGTTTGATAATTCAGCCAGGATGCCGGTACTTGTTGCCAATCAAATAAGTGGCAGGGTGAAGGTAATTAATAATAAATATTTTGATTTTTTCATAAATTCTATAAACTCTATACCAAGATCGGTACAGGGTAAAGGGGGAATGAGTGGTCTCTCGTTGTAAGGCAGACAAATATGGCGCGATGGCTGAAAAGGCTTTTAAGGAAGCGGTTAAAGATGCGCTTAAAATTCACCGGCAAAAGGGTGTCCCTGCTGTTTTTATGCAGAATGGAAAAATCGTTTATTTAATGCCTGATGGTAAAATTGTTGAAAAAGTAAAGATCCGTGGGAAAACGAAATAAATTAACTTATATTCTCGTTTCCTCGGGGAACCTTCCTTTAATTTCATTGCGCTCTGCTGAACAGCAAAGGTGCTATAATAATGCAAGTGGCCAAAAAACTACAGCTGGCAGTTCTGGTTTTAGTCCTCTCAGCCTCAAATGTTTTTGCCTTAACCTGGCAGGAAGCGTTGAAAGTTGCCGAGAAAAACAATCATGAGCTGATCAGCGCGCAGAGACAGGTTGAAGCTTCGGAGTGGTCATACCGCAAGGCGATGAGTGTATTTTTGCCCAATCTTTCAGCTCAAGCTTCAATCGGTGAAGCCACAGCCAGAGCTTCTTCTTACGGCTTATCTGTTACACAAACTTTATTTGACGGCACGCAAAATATCTATGGGCTTAAATCGGCCTATGCTGATCTGGAAAGTGAGAAAGCCAGTTTGGCCGCTACCAGGGCCTCTGTTTATTATGATCTGCGTTCGGCCTTTATCACTCTTGTAATCAAGCAAGAACAGCTAAAACTTTACGAGCAGCTGCTCGATCAGCGCGAAGAAAATTCCGGTCTGGTGCAATTGCGCTATGAGAGCGGTAAAGAAGATAAGGGGAATCTAATGACCACTCAGGCTGACGAAAAACAGGCTGAATATGACCTGGCTTCGGCCAAGCGCGACCTTAAACTGGCCAAACTAAAATTGTCGCAATTACTTAAGCGGGAAGTTGACGTGGTTGAGGCCGCTGGTGAGTTAAAAGAAATTAAAGCTGCTGATTTTGCCGGTTTAGTGAAAACCGCGCCTGATTATATCATTGCCCGGAAACAACTGGAATCTTATGAGCTGGCACAAAAAGAGAGTTTGTCCGGCTTTTTGCCGTCGCTCTCTTTGAGCGGCAGTTACCGTAAAACCGGCACAGACTGGCCGCCGGATGTTTCGTCCAGCAAATCCTGGAGCCTCAGCCTGTCTTATCCGCTTTTTAATGGCGGCAGCAATATTGCCGACCGGGTTATTGCCAATGTGCAGCTTGATCAGGCCAAGGAAGATTTTGCCAAAACTGTTGATGATTTTCGCTACAGCCTGGAGCGAGCTTTTCAAGACCACCAGGATGCGCTTGAGTCTTTGGATGTTTCTAAAGTGTCTTTGGCGGCCGGTAAAGAACGGGCAAAGATTACAGAAGCTAAATATTTAAATGGCTTAACTACTTATGATGAATGGTATCGCATTGAAAATACTTTTTTCCAAACACAGAAAAACCTGTTAACCAGTAAACAATCTGCCTATTTGGCAGAGGCAGCGTGGCATAAAACTTATGGAGGGTATATACAATGAAAAAATCATTGCTGGGATTTTTGATCTTGATGTTGGGATTTATAATGGTGGGTTGCGCCGGCAATAAAGGTGAAGAGTATAAGGCTGTAAAAGTTACGCTGGGCACGATTAAAGCGGAAATCCCGTCAACCGGCATTGTTGAACCGCGCAATAGATTGGAGATCAAACCGCCGATTGCCGGACGCATCGATCAGGTGCTGGTCAAAGAAGGGGAGTCTGTTCGCAAAGGGGCAATTTTAGCGCAAATGAGTTCCGCGGACCGCGCGGCCTTGCTTGACGCGGCCAGAGCTAAAGGCGAAGACGAAGTTAAACGCTGGGAAGATGTTTATAAGACGGCGCCTATTATCGCTCCCCTGAATGGTTTTATTATCCAGCGCGCTGTTGAACCAGGCCAGTCGGTTACCGGCAGTGATGCTATCCTGGTCATGGCGGATAAGCTTATTGTTAAAGCCCAGGTAGATGAAACAGATATTGGCAAGATACGAGTGGGACAGCAGGTTGTGATTGAGCTTGATGCTTATGCCGGCAAAGAGATCTCTGGCCGGGTTGAGCATATCGCCTATGAATCCGAAACAGTGAACAATGTTACGATTTATGAAGTAGATATTGTGCCAGTAGAAGTCCCTGAGTTTTTCCGCGCCGGCATGAGCGCCACAGTTAATTTTGTGCTGGAAGAAAAGAAAAACGTGATACTCTTGCCTCTGCGTGCCGTAAAAAAGATCGGCAACCAGTCGTATGCTTTTGTTCAGAAAAAAGAAGGCCAAAAGCCCGAGGCTCTGCAAGTTAAAACCGGGCTGGAAAATACTTTAAATGTGGAAATATTAGATGGTTTGACCCAGGCAGATAATGTTATTGTGCCAACCGCCATGATGATTGAGAGTTTGACCAGCCGGTTTAATTACCGCCGCGGGCCGGTAAATCCGCTGCAAAAGAAAAAAACCGACTAATGTCTTTAATCGAACTTAAAAATATTGCCAGGACCTATTATATTGGCGGCCAGGTGCCGGTTTATGCCTTGCGTGGTGTTGACCTCACGATAGAGTCGGGAGAGTTTGTGGCGATTACGGGACCGTCGGGTTCGGGCAAGTCTACCCTGATGGCTGTTTTGGGCCTGCTGGACAAGGCTGATCAGGGGGAATATCTCCTGCTGGGCAAAAAAATTTCCGATTTAAACGAAAGCCATTTCGCGCGTCTGCGCAACCGTTTTTTTGGTTTTGTTTTCCAAACCTTCAATCTTTTGCCCAAATTAAATGTTACAGACAATGTGATGCTCCCTTTTATTTATGCCGGAGAGGATACTTCTGAGAAAAGAAAAAAAGCGCTGGAAAACCTGATGAAGATAGGGTTGGGAGACAGGCTGCATCATCGGCCCAATGAATTATCAGGCGGGCAGCAGCAAAGAGCGGCCCTGGGTCGGGCATTAGCCAATGATCCTTTGGTTATTCTGGCTGATGAGCCGACCGGTAACCTTGATTCTCAATCTTCAAAAGAAATTATGGAGCTGCTTAAACAGCTTAATGAGCAAGGCAACACGATTATCATGGTTACTCACGAGCATGATGTGGCTGAATGGGCGTCCCGGGTGTTGACTTTGCACGACGGTAAAATTATTAGAGACGATAAAAAACAGGGGCAGCAGAGAGCTAAAACCAGGGAATTTACTTTTGACGAAAAGGAAAAGGGGGAACATGGTTATTGGTCCGGGCTAAAAAATTATTGTTACGAAGCCTATCTTTCGATTGTTAACAATAAGTTGAGATCTTTTTTGTCAAT
Source organism: candidate division WOR-1 bacterium RIFCSPLOWO2_02_FULL_46_20 (assembly GCA_001771365.1). Taxonomy (GTDB): domain Bacteria; phylum Margulisbacteria; class WOR-1; order O2-12-FULL-45-9; family O2-12-FULL-45-9; genus O2-12-FULL-45-9-A. The sequence goes on from METP01000034.1 coordinate 16,311, forward strand.
TCTGGGCGTGATGATCGGGGTGGCGGCAGTTATTGCCATGTTGGCTTTGGGCACAGGCGCCAAAAAAAGTATGGAAGAAACTTTGTCTTCTCTCGGGACAAATTTGTTAATGGTCAGGGTGCAGAGGCAGGAGCATGGTGTCTCTCAAGGGAGCCAGGGGGCGACCAGATTTAATTTTGTCGATCTCGAAGCTTTAAAAGGCCTGACCTCGGTTGATTATGTTGTGCCGTATGTGTCCGGCCGGGCCCAGGTTGTGTTCCAGAGCCGAAACTGGAATACCAGTGTTACAGGGACCAGTGTTGATTATCCTAATTTGCGCAATGTCCAGATTGATACCGGACGCTTTTTTACCCGGGCCGAAGCCAACAGCCGGGCTAAAGTGGTTATCATTGGCCAAACAGTGGCGCGGGAGCTTTTTGGCGAAGAAAATCCAGTGGGCCAATGGATCAGAGCTAATAGGATCAGTTTTAACGTGATTGGTATTTTGCCAAAGCAGGGCGCGGCCGGCTGGCGCAACCTTGATGACCAGATTATCATGCCAATTAAAACAGCTATGTATCGTTTAATCGGCGAGGATTATATTAATTATTTTGAGATCAAGGTGGGTGAGGTGGCTGATATGCAGCCGGTTACAAATTCTATTGTTAACGAGATAATGCGTTTGCACCGAATGCCAGAGTCTGAGCGCCAGCGTATTGATATTATCAATATGGTTGAAATCCAGGCGGCAGCCAGCGCTTTGATCTCAACCTTGTCATATTTGTTGGGCGCAGTGGCTGCGGTCAGTTTACTGGTCGGCGGTATTGGTATTATGAACATTATGCTGGTGATGGTAATGGAAAGGACACATGAGATTGGTCTGCGCAAAGCCCTGGGCGCCCAGAGAAGGGATATCTTGATCCAGTTTTTAATTGAGGCGGTTCTGATCTGTCTGTTTGGCGGCACAGTCGGGATATTGTTCGGCAGTTTTGTCTCCTGGATATTGTCCGCTTTTGCCAACTGGAATATATTTATTTCGCCGGGATCAGTTGTCCTGGCCTTTACTTTTTCTGTCCTGGTTGGCCTTGTCTTTGGCCTCTGGCCGGCCTGGCGCGCCTCAAAATTACTCCCCATTGTCGCCTTGCGCTACGAGTAAAATATGGTGTAAGATTATTGCATGAGGCTCCAAAAGTGGCCGATCTTTCTGGGTTTATTGTTAATTGTCCTGTCTGCGCTGATTTATTATTTCCATTACCTGATTTTTTATGACGCGCACCATATTTTTATCTATCTTTTAAGTGATATAGCCTTTGTTCCGATAGAAGTTCTGCTGGTTACACTTATCTTGCATCAATTGTTAGCTTATCGTGAAAAGAAAGGTCGTTTGGAAAAAATGAATATGGTAATCGGCACGTTTTTCAGCGAAATCGGCACCAGGCTGCTGGTTTTGTTCTCTGATTTTGACCCGAAACTCGAGTACATTAAAAAAAACCTGGTTATTACTAATGAATGGACCGATGAAGAGTTTGTCAAGGTTGAAAAAAAACTGCGCGGCTATGAATACAATGTTGAAATCTCCAAAGTTGACTTTGAACATTTGCGCAATTTAATGCTGGAAAAGAAAGAATTCTTGATCCGCTTGTTGGAAAACCCCAATTTGCTGGAACATGAGAATTTTACCAATATTCTTTGGGGAATTTTTCACCTGGCAGAAGAACTAACTGCCAGGAAGAAGATTAAAGACTTGCCGAAGACAGATTTGGAGCATATGGCCGGCGATATTAAGCGATTTTACGGTCAGCTGGTTTATCAGTGGCTCGATTATATGAAACATTTAAAAGATAATTATCCTTATTTGTTCTCTTTAGCCATGAGAACAAACCCCTTTGACGAGAGCGCCAGCGCTGAAGTCCATGGCTAGTTGACAAATTTCCAGACAAAGCAGATAATCTAATGATGATGGATAGTTTTGTTATTCAAGTTATTAAAGTTGCCGTGGCTCTGTTTATTATTACCGATTCAATCGGCAACCTGCCGATCTTTATGGGGTTGACCGATGGACTGGCTAAAGGAGAACGCCGCAAGTTATTTAACACCGCGCTTTTAACCGGCCTGGTTTTGCTGGCGGCTTTTGGCTTTGCTGGGGCTTTGGTCTTTTCTTTGTTTGATTTGACCATAGAAGACCTGAAAATTGCCGGCGGTGTCTTGCTCTTTCTGATCGCGGTGGAAGTATTGCTGCGCGGTAAAGTGGTTTTTGAGCACAAAGAAGATATCGGTGTTGTGCCCATGGGTTGTCCTCTGATGGTTGGTCCCGGCGCCATAACTACTGTGCTGGTCATGCTCAAGATCTATGATTTTTACGCGGTGCTGGCTGGCACAGCTGTTTGTTTTTTCATCATCTGGCTGATTTTATTCTTCTCAGAATCAATTTACAGGTTCTTGGGCAGGAACGGCGCGCTAATTATCACTAAAATATCCGCGATCCTGATTGCCGCGATCGCCGTTCGTTTTATTAGACAGGGGGTTATGGCTATTTTAGGTCTGTAGTTTGCCGAGGTTCAGCAATAAATTCAGTTAGTCTTAGCCTAAGTGTTTCTTCGTCAAACCAGAAAAATCCGTGGCGTTCATAAAAAGCGTTTGTGTGCTCTTGATTTTCCGGTAAAAAACCTTCTTGCCTAGGGGCTACTCCTCTCCAGATGCGAACTTCCTGAATCTGATGACTGCGGGCAATAGCTGAAATGAATAGGTGAAGAAAAGTTGCAGAGCTTTTCGTGCCTCTAAATTCCCTGAAAACATGCATGTTAACATTGGCGTAGCCGGGGGTTCCACGAAGAGATGAAAGGCCAGAGGCATAACCAATTGGCCAGCTATTTTTGATATACAATGCGTTTGTGTATGTTTCTGCGTCATCAGAAAAACAAAAAGCGGCAAGCTTTTCGCCGGGGGTATCTGGAAAAGAAAAAACAGCTAAATTTCCAATAGAAGGCAAATGTGAAAGAGGAAAGAATTTACCTTTGCTGTAAACGTCTATCTCTCTTCTCCTGGATTTGAATGCGGCACGAAAGTAATTCCAAATGGCATAAGAATCTTTTAATTGCTCATAATCGATTGTAAATTGCCGGTAAGGGGCAACTTGACCCTTCATTACAATAAATGGGAGCAATCCCAGGAGATATTCTATTGTGTCTTTGTCTTGTGGGATAAAGTCTTTTCTTATATGTTGAGGAATTATTTGCCAATCTACTTCCGTGTTCAAGAAATGGCTGCCTAACCACCTGTCATCATTAAATAAGGGGATTAGTTCAACTGGAGAAAAAGGAATTGGCTCAAGAGCGGCCCTTGCCGGATCTTCTGCAAAAACATGCTGATTTGCTTGAATTTTCTCTTCAAACTCTGCAGTCACCCCCTCTGCCCAGAGCATTGCTCTGTCTTCGGCTCTTGGGGTATGAGCCAGGTGCCAGAGGAGAAAGGCATTAACCGCACTAAGATTCTCCAAATTCGCGACTGCCTCTGGGGCTATGGTCTGTTCCCGTACTTTTGCTAAAAGGGGCTGGCCAACCAGTTGTTGTTGTAGTACTTGCCTACGATGTGTTTTTAATGCTGTCCTACTAAGCATGACCATACTTTTATTTCGGAGTATTTATAAGAAAATTTCAATGTTATAATAATCTAAAAGGAGTGATTATTTATGAAGACCCATACCGATTATCTATATTTCACCACTAAGAAGCAAAAAGAGATTATTAATATTACGGATGAAGTGCAAGATATCGTGGCAAGGTCAGGCGTCAAAGAAGGGATAGCTCTGGTTTCGGCCATGCATATTACTGCCTCAATCTTTATTAATGACGAAGAGTCGGGAATAAAACGGGATTTTTTGGAATGGGCAGAGAAATTAGCTCCGTTTAACATCAATTATAATCATCACCGGACCGGTGAAACCAACGGAGACGCGCACTTAAAATCAATTCTCTTTCACCACGAAGTCATTATACCCATTACCAAAGGCAGCCTTGATTTTGGCCCCTGGCAGCAGGTTTTTTACGGCGAGTTTGATGGGATGAGGAAGAAGAGAATCGTGGTTAAGGTGATGGGAGAGTAGATTGAACCAGTCGCGTTTTTCTGCTATTATTTTATTATAATGTTCGAAGCGCAAATTAAAGTCACCATCAAGAAAACCGTGGCCGATCCCCAGGGATTAACCGTTAAACATGCCCTGGAATCACTTGATTTCCAGGGTATTGATGAAGTGCGCATGGGAAAATTTATTATTGTTAAACTAAAGGCCCAAAATGAGGCGGAAGCCAAAGCCGAAGCCGAACAAATGAGTAAAAAACTCCTGGCTAACCCCACAATCGAAGATTTTACGGTAGATATAAAATGAAATTTGGGGTCGTTGTTTTCCCTGGTTCCAACTGCGACCAGGATTGCTTCCACGTAGTCGACCAAGTTATCAAACAACCGGTTGAATTTATCTGGCACAAGACGACTAAGCTGGATAATTTTGACTGTCTGATTATTCCCGGCGGGTTTAGCTACGGTGATTATCTGCGCTGCGGCGCCATTGCCCGTTTTTCGCCCATCATGGAACCAGTGATCAGGTTTGCCAATAATGGCGGGTTGGTCATCGGGATTTGCAACGGTTTTCAGATTTTACTTGAAGCTGGATTGCTGCCCGGAGCAATGTTGAGAAATAAAAATCTGCACTTTATTTGCAAGTTCGTTAACTTAAGGGTTGAAGCAACGGATACTCCCTTTAGCTCCGGCTATAATAAGGGACAAATTCTCCATATTCCAATAGCCCACAACGAGGGTAATTATTATATTGATGATAAAGGCTTGGCCGGACTTAAGAAGAATAATCAGATAGTTTTCCGCTATGTCAACAATCCCAACGGTGCAATTGACGATATTGCCGGTATAGTTAATAAAAACAGAAATGTTTTAGGGATGATGCCGCATCCGGAGAGATGCAGCGAAGACGCGTTGGGCGGCAGCGATGGGCGAATGGTCTGGGAGTCAATAGTCAAATGGTCAAAAAAGAAGTCTACAGCGCGTTAGGCTTAACTGACGCGGAATATCAGAAGATTGAGCAGATTATGGGGCGAGAACCGAGCTCGACCGAGCTGGCTATGTTTTCAGTCGAATGGTCAGAACATTGCGGTTACCCGCGTTCGCGCAACCTGTTAAAACTTTTACCCAAGGAGGGGAAATATCCTGCCTTGGTTGGTGAGGATTCGGGTGGGATTATTGTAGATGATTTAGCAATAATATTTAAAATGGAGAGCCATAATCATCCGTCACAAGTTGAACCAAAACAAGGCGCAGCAACAGGAGTGGGCGGTATTATCCGCGATATTTTTACTGCCGGCGCGCGGCCGATCGCGTCACTTAATTCGCTTAGATTCGGCCTCTTAACCGAACCGTATAATAGATATTTGTTAAAAGGTGTGGTTGAGGGTATCCAATTCTACGGCAATTGTCTTGGTGTGCCGACTGTTGGAGGAGAAATTTACTTTGACGAGTCATATTCCGGTAATTGTCTGGTCAATGCCATGAGTATTGGCGTTTGTAAAAAGTTAGAATTAGCCAGAGCCCAGGCTTCCGGGGTTGGCAATCCAATAATGTACGTTGGTTCCAGCACTGGACGGGATGGAATCGGCGGCTGCTCTGTTTTAGCCTCACATGAGTTTGCCGAAGGCGAAGAAAAACGGCCAACAGTGCAGATCGGCGACCCGTTTACTGAAAAATGTTTGATAGAAGCAACTATGGAAACATTGGCCACTGGTCACGTCGTTGGTATTAAGGATATGGGTGCGGCCGGCTTAACCTGTTCATCGGCAGAAATGGCATATGCCGGCGGCTCTGGCATGGAAATTGATCTTGATAATGTCCCTTTGCGCGAGCAGGGGATGGAAGCTTATGAAATTATGATGTCAGAATCGCAAGAGCGCATGCTTGTTTGTGTAAAAAAAGGTAAAGAAAAAGAAATTGAAAAAATATTCGAAAAATGGGATTTACATGGTGTGGTAATCGGCTATGTAACTGATAACAAAAAGGTAAAAGTAAACTATCAGGGTAAAGTTGTGGCTGATATTGATACCGAGGCGTTGGCCAAAGCGCCGATTTACGATATGCCTGCCACCGAGCCGGAAAATCTAAAAGAAATTAATATATTAGACTTAAATTCTATTCCGCAGCCAAAAGATTACAATGAAGTCTTGTTGAAAATCTTGGCGTCACCAACCATTGCCAGCAAAGCCTGGGTTTATGAGCAATACGATCACATGGTGCAGGTCAATACCGTGGTTTTACCCGGCTCTGATGCCGCGGTTTTGAGATTAAAAGGAACATCCAAAGGTTTAGCCGCGACAACAGACTGCAACAGCCGCTATTGTTTTCTAAATCCTTATCGCGGAGCGCAAATAGCCGTTGCCGAAGCGTGCCGCAACCTTGTTTGTTCAGGCGCAGACCCGGCCGCCGTGACCGATTGTCTCAATTTTGGCAATCCAGAGAAGCCAGACCGTTATTGGTATTTTAAAAATTGTATCCAGGGGATTGTTGACGCGTGCAAAGCTTTTAATGTGGCGGTTGTTTCGGGCAATGTTTCTTTTTACAACGAAAGTCCTAAAGGGGCAATTAACCCGACGCCGACTATTGGCATGATTGGGATACTTGATGATTTAGACAAGCGCTGCGTTTCACACTTTAAAAATGCCGGCGATAGAGTTCTTTTGCTTGGAGAAACCAAAGAAGAGCTGGGCGGCAGTGAATATCTTAAAGTAATCCATGATAAAGTGGCGGGTGATGCGCCAGAATTGGATCTGGAAAAAGAAAAAGCAGTGCAAAAGGTTGTTTATGAATCTATCCAAATGGGTTATATCAATTCTGCGCACGATTGTTCAGAGGGCGGCCTGGCCGTGGCACTGGCCGAATGTTGTTTTGTTAATAATCTTGGGGTTGCCGCTTGTCTAATCCCAGGGGTCAGAGAAGATGCGGCACTGTTTGGTGAGTCACAGTCGAGAATTATTATTTCTTGCGGTCCTGATGAAGTTGGGCGCATTGAAGAATTGTGTGTTGAAAATGGCGTTGAGTGTTTTAATTTGGGGAAGGTGGGGGGAGATAAGTTTATAATCAACAATTCTGTCAGCCTCCCTTTAGAAACGCTAAGAGAAAGCTGGGGTAAGGGATTGTCCAAGTATGTTTAAAATTCTTAAAAAAGAAAGATTAGCGGAAAATATATCCCGCCTTGTTGTTGCTGTCCCGCACATTGCCCGCGCAGCCAAACCGGGCAATTTTGTTGTTGTTATCCCTACAGAAAAGGCCGAACGCATCCCTTTGACCATTGCCGATGCAGATGTGGAGAAGGGGACTATTGCTATTATTTTCCAAATCGTTGGTGCAACGACTAAGCTGTTGGATTCTCTAAAGGTTGGGGATGAGATTCCTCATCTTTTGGGGCCATTGGGACATCCTTCTCACATTGAAAAGTTTGGAACTGTTGTGGTCATCGGTGGTGGGGTGGGTATTGCCGAGATTTATCCAGCTGTTAAGGCTTTGAGTAAAGCTGGCAATGAGGTTATTGTTATTATCGGCGCGCGGTGCCAGGATTTGCTGATCTACCAGCATGAGCTGGGCAAACAGTGTAAAGATTTGAGGATTACCACTGACGATGGTAGCTGCGGCCGTAAAGGCTTTGTCTCTGATGAGTTAAAAGATATTATTAGCAGCGGCAAAAAGGTCGATTTAGTTGTTGCAGTTGGTCCTGTCCCCATGATGAAAGTCTGTTGTGAAGTTACTCGCCCGCATAAAATTAAGACAGTTGTCTCTTTGAACCCGATTATGCTAGATGCGACCGGCATGTGTGGGGTTTGCCGGGTGGTGGTTGGTGGTAAAACAAAATTTGCTTGTGTTGAGGGGCCTGAATTTGATGGCCACGAAGTTGATTTTAAAGAATTAACCGATCGCCTGAAGCCGTATAGGGATGTTGAAAAACAGGCGCTGGATCATGTTTGTCGGTTACTAAGTATAACCCCACAATGAATTGTGGGGAATGATTCCACGCATTTTAATGTGTGGTTGCAATATTTAATATTATGATAAATAAAAAACCGAGACAAAAAATGACCAATCGTTCTGCCCGGGAGCGCATCAGTGACTTTAATGAAGTGCCACGGGGCTATACCGCGGAACAGGCCATAGAGGAGGCCAAACGCTGTATCCAGTGTAAAAAACCAAAGTGTGTGGCTGGTTGTCCCGTTGAAATAGACATCCCTGGTTTTCTCAAATTTGTGGCCGAGGGTGATTTTGCTTCAGCAGTGAAAAAAATCAAAGAAACCAATGCTCTACCGGCGGTTTGCGGACGGGTTTGTCCCCAGGAAGACCAGTGTGAAAAAGAGTGTATACTTGGCGTCAAAGGCGAGCCCGTGGCCATCGGGAATGTGGAGAGGTTTGTGGCGGATTGGGAGAGGGGGACAGCCCCCGCTGTCTCACGAAGTGACAGAGGGGGGGGTAAAATTGCGGTTGTGGGGAGTGGGCCGGCGGGGTTGACGTGCGCTGGGGACTTAGCCAGATTAGGTTATCAGGTAACTATATTTGAATCGCTTCATGTTACTGGTGGGGTTTTAACTTACGGCATCCCGGAATTTCGTTTGCCCAAAGCCATTGTTAATCTTGAAATTGAATATATAAAAAGTCTTGGTGTTGAGGTTAAAACAGACATGCTGATTGGTAATGTTTATACTGTTGAAGAATTGCTGAAAGACTATCAAGCGGTGTTTATTGGCTCTGGCGCCGGGTTGCCTAAGTTCATGAATATCCCGGGAGAAAATTTGGATGGAGTTTATTCTGCCAATGAGTATTTATTCAGGATCAACATGATGAAAGCCTGGAAATTTCCCGAATACCTGACGCCGATTAAGATCGGCAAAAAGGTGGCGGTGATCGGCGGCGGCAACGTGGCCATGGATGCGGCGCGAGTTTCTTTGCGTTTGGGGGCGGAAGAAGTTTACATAATTTATCGCCGGACCAGGAGAGAAATGCCGGCCAGGGTGGAAGAAGTTGAGCGGGCGGAAGAAGAAGGAGTTATTTTTAAAAACCTGACTTTGCCGGTCCAATATTATGCGGGTGACAATGGCTGGGTTAAAGAGGCAGAATGTTTGCAAATGGAATTAGGCGAACCGGATGCTTCCGGCCGCAGACGGCCCGTAGAAATTCCCAGCTCAAACTTTAAACTCCAGGTTGATACAGCTGTCTGTGCTATTGGTAATTCGCCCAATCCTTTAGTCCCGCACCGGACGCCGAACTTGGAAACAGAAAAATGGGGCGGGGTTATTGTGACGGCAGAAGGTCTAACTTCCATCCCCGGTGTTTACGCGGGCGGTGACATTGTGCGCGGCGCCGCGACTGTGATTTCAGCCATGGGAGATGGTAAAATAGCGGCAAAGGCAATTCACAAGCAGTTATCCGCTGGAGGTATATAATGACCAACAAACAGATTGACCTGGCAAAAGAAAAATTTGGTAAATTAGTTGAGGAGCAGCTTAAACGTGTTGAACAAATGAAAAAAGGCGATAAGACAACGGATTTTTCTAAGTTGAAACCAATTATTATTGGGTTGTGCGGGGGGGACGGCATTGGCCCGACTATTTCCAAGCACGCGCAAACTGTTTTACAGCACATGCTTAAAGATGAAGTTGCCGCTGGCAAGATTAAATTTAAGGATATCCCGGGCTTGACCATTGAGAACCGCGCTAAACATATGAAAGCAATCCCTGATGACGTGCTGGAAGAGATCAAGACCTGCCATGTTATTCTTAAAGGCCCGACCACCACGCCTCAAGCTGGCGACAAATGGCCCAACATTGAGAGTGCTAACGTGGCTATGCGCCGCTATCTTGATCTTTTTGCCAATGTCAGGCCAGTCAAAATCCCCAGGGACGGGATTGACTGGTGTTTTTTCCGTGAGAATACCGAGGGCGCCTATGCTGCAGGTTCGAAAGGTTTTGATGTTTCTGACGATTTGAGCTTTGACTTTAAAATTATCACAGAGCAGGGGGCAGAGCGTATCTGCCGCATGGCTTTTGAATACGCCAAAAATAATAAGATCAATCGGGTCACTGTTGTAACTAAATCTAATGTGATCAAAACCACAGACGGCCGGTTTTCTAAAGTGGCTTTTCGTCTGGCCAAAGAATATCCGGAAATAAAAACTGATGAATGGTACATTGATATTATGACAGCAAAATTGCTTGATCCGGCCCGCCGCGCGGAATTCAAAGTTCTGGTAATGCCCAATCTTTACGGAGATATTTTAACCGACGAAGCGGCGCAGCTGCAGGGTGGGGTAGGTACGGCCGGCAGCGCGAATATTGGCACGCGCTGGGCCATGTTTGAAGCGATCCATGGCAGCGCCCCGCGCATGGTTGATGAGGGTCGGGCCAAATATGCTGATCCTTGTTCTATGGTCCGGGCTTCAGCGATGCTTTTGCGCCACATCGGTTATCCGGAACGCGCCGAGAAAATAGAGATGGCCCTGGAGATCTGCGGCCAATATGAGAAAAAAATGATTATTACCGGTCGTGATTCCGGAGTAACCGGTGAAGAATATGTAAAATATCTACTCTCCTGGATAGATAAT
>METP01000035.1:0-7744 GCA_001771365.1 candidate division WOR-1 bacterium RIFCSPLOWO2_02_FULL_46_20
TAATCAAACACTCTCTCCCGATCAATACGAAATCATCCTGGTAGACAGCCTGTCTGACGATGGCACCCAAGCAATGGTCAACAGCCTCAGACCTTCTTGTCGCTTGCGTTATTTTCGTCGGGAGAATAAAGGCAAAGTCAACGCCCGCAATTTTGCTATTCAGCAAGCTGAGGGCGATATTATTATACTGACCGACGCTGATATTGTGGCTGAAAATAATCTGATTGAAGAGCATCTCAAGCACCAAGAAATACTTGGAAACGTTGCCCTGGCGGGACAAACTATCCGCCTAAGAAGCGCCAATGTTACCGACACAGAGCTGCCCGCCCGCTTTAAGCCTTTACAGAAAATAGCCTGGTCTTATTTTTTAACAGGCAATTTGTCCATCCGCAGGGAAACCATAATAAAAGCCGGACTTTTTGATGAAAACTTTAAAGAGTACGGCTGGGAAGATATTGAACTTGGCTATCGTTTGCACAAGATGGGCACCCCGCTGTTTTTTTTGCCTTCGGCGCTGAACCACCACCATCATCCGGTATCAAAACAAGATTTTTTAAAGCTCTCTTATAAGATGGGTAAATCTGCCGCAATTTTTTACAGAAAACATCCAAACTTACAGATAAAATTATTTCTTGGCTTAAACCCATTAGCCACCGCCATTCATACTCTTATCAAAAAAAACAAATGGTTATTAGCTATAATTGAAAATAAAGCCCCAACCTCTCCTTTTTTCAGATATATTCTCGAACAATATCATTATTTAAGCGGCGCCAAGGAGGCCTTGGCTAATGGTTGATTTATCAATAATCATTGTCAGTTGGAATGTGGCGTATCTCCTGAAAGAATGTTTGACCTCGATTTACGCTAACCGGGAAAAGCTAAACATTGAAACCTTTGTTGTCGATAACGCTTCAAAAGATAATACCTGTCAAATGGTCAAAGATGGTTTCCCTCAAGTTAAACTAATCGCGAACAAAGATAACTTGGGCTTCCCTAAAGCTAACAACCAGGCCATTAGACAATCTTCCGGCAAATATGTTTTAGTCCTTAATCCAGACACCATCATTCGGCCACAAGCTTTCAAAAACATGATTCAATTCATGGAGGATACGTCAAAATGCGGCGCTCTGGGACCAAAGTTACTTAATCCCGACGGCAGTCTTCAGCTTTCGTGCCGCACCTTCCCCACCCTCAAGACTCAATTATATACCAGCCTGTTTCTTGATAGCTTGTTGCCAAAGACAAAACTCTTTGGCAGGCATTTAATGGGTTATTGGCAGCACAATGAGGTCAAAGAAGTTGATCAGCCAATGGGTGCGGCTATATTATTTCGTAAAGAGACCCTGGATAAAGTCGGCCTGTTTGACGAAAACATTTTCATCTTCTCAGATGAAGTGGACCTTTGCTTTCGCATTAAAAAAGCCGGCTGGAAAATATTTTTTACACCGGGGGCTCAAATCGTCCACTATGGAGGACAAAGCTTCAAACAGTGGCAGGGCCTAAAGGCCGCTCTGCGCGGCGGTTACATCTGGCGCAAAAGTAGAAACTATTTTTTTGGGAAGCACTACGGGAGCTGGACCGTGCCGATTCTAATCTTGCTTGATATGCTGCAGGCTGTAATAATATTGGGCGTTCTTTTCCTAACAATCAAAACAATATCCTCACTGCTCTAAATATATTATCCACGGACAAAAGATCCAGACAATTGGGCTTTTTATCACATTTCTTCTTATAGCATACCAGACAATCTATTTTTGGATACATCTTTGTTCCTAAACCATACAGTTCAATCTCACTTGGTGATGTCGGACCAAAAAAGGCTACTATCTTCTTAGCCAGAGCAATTCCAAAATGCATGGCCAAACTGTCTGATGTCACAAGGCCATGACATTGATTAATGACGGCGGCAAAATGGCGCAAAGAATGAATCCCGCCATTGGGCATGCCTGTCTCTTTGCAAATAATCTCATTGCGTTCCTGTTCTTCCCCCCCACCTAAGATAATAGAAGTCAGCCCCAATGCTTTCTTTAATCGGTTCACAAGCTCGATTGTTTTTTCAACACTCAAACTCTTCATCTGCCATCTCTGCCCCGCCCCCGTATTTATCCCAAGGATCCGATCCCCAACCCCGACCCCCAACTTCCTCACATATTTTTGACCATATTCGACCTCTTCGTCCGTCAACTTAAAAATATATGGCCCAACTTTGATCCCCAGCAGCTCAGCCATATGCCGCTGAAAGGTTTTGCGATTCTTCTTTTTCAATTCATTTGCCTGTTCTATCCCAAACCTGGAAATAGCCGACATATCAAACCAGGCCGCTGGAGTATAAGTTTTATCGTAAGCCCCGATTATCCACTTAGAATTCAAACTTGAGGCAAATTGGCGTGAAGCAAGATCATCCTCAAGAGCAATGATCAAATCATACGCTCCAAGTTCCTCCCTTTTTTCCCAAACATATATTCTATTTATCAACAAATTATTTATGAGAAGCTCTTTGGCCATAGTTGAGGTAAGCCAATCTATTGACACGGATGGATATTTTTGCCTTAGGCCTGGTAAAATTGAGGTTGTTCGTAAAACATCTCCAACGGCCCCGGTTTTAATAATTAGAATCTTCATAATTATGTTATAATTGTAACATGAATTTAAGCCTCTTTTTGGTTGGAGCGACCATTTTCCGCTTTGTTGTGGGCAAATATTTCCCTTTAATCGGAGATGAAGCGATATATTGGCTTTGGTCAAACCACTTAGACCTTAGCTACGTTGGTCATCCGCCGATGATCGCTTACTTCATAAAAGGCCTGACACTGATCTTTGGCCAGACCGAGTCAGCTTTCCGTCTTGGAGCTATTTTGCTGGTAACACTTGTCACTATACTTGTCTACAATATTGGCAAAGAACTTTTTGGCACCAAAGTCGGGGCTCTTTCGGCCATAATTTTCAACTTACTCCCTCTTTTCCTTGGCGGCAGCATTTTTTTGGTCCCGCAACAACCCTTTTTGCTGTTTTGGGCATTAAGCATATATTTATTCATTCAACTGGTCAAAACCGGCAGGGGCACCTGGTGGTACGCACTGGGGGTTTCAGCAGGACTCGGCTTATTGAGCGACTATATAATGATCCTATTCTTCCCGGCAGTTGGCCTTTATCTGATTTTAAATAAATCACTCCGCTTCTGGTGGCTGAAAAAAGAACCTTACCTTGCTGCCATAATCTCTTTTTTGCTCTTCTCACCGGTTATCATCTGGAACATCAACCTAAAATTTACCTCGTTATCTTTTTGGGCTGACAGAGCTGCCAGAACCCCCCCTCATCCTATCCAGAATATTTTATCGTTCTTAGCCATGGAAACAGCACTTTATACTCCGATAATACTGGCCATTGTACTATATTTAATATTTCTCCTGGTCAGGAAAGTTAAAACCATTGATCATAACATTTTACTTTTAAGCTGCCTGACCTCCCCTGTTTTCCTGGCCTTTCTGGCCTTGAGCCCGGTGCTGGATGTCGGTGGACACTGGCCTGCCGCGGCCTACATCCCGGCCATTCTTTTTATCGCCCAGGCAAACCGCCGGTGGCTGATCGGCACCACCCTGGTTTTTGCCGTCCTGATTAACTGCCTGGCCTTCTCCTACTATCTCTTCCTGTATCCCATCCCCAAAGAACTACAGGGGAAGGAATTTACTATCAATAAACAGCTGCCTGAATTTATTAATGCTTCAAATCATAAAATGCGCAGGATATTCTTTTATGCCAATAACCTGGGGCTGGCTGGCCTCGTCACTTTCCATGGCAAAGCTAAGGTCTACATGGCCGCTGGACGGGAGGAACAATTTGACCTTTGGGAACGACCGGAAGTCCAAAAAGGAGATAATATTATCTATTTTGCTCTCCGTGAAGAGAGCCTTTACGAAAAACTTATCCCATTATTTAAAGCTGTTAAGATAGAACCGGACAAACGACTATTCACAAAAGATGCGGATATCCTCAACATGACAAATATCTATTATTGTTATGGATACAAAGGGGGGATTTTGCCGTAAATGAACGACCTCTCAGTTGTCATCGTTAACCTGAACAACAAAAGGCTCCTTGAAGAATGTTTAACTTCTGTAATAAAAAACTCACAGAATATCAGCTTTGAAATTATTGTAATTGACAATGGCTCGTCAGACGGCTCGCAGGAAATGCTCAAAACCAGATTCCCTTCTATAAAACTAATTGCCAACCAGGAAAACTTCGGTTTTGCCAAAGCAAATAATCAGGGTCTGGCAGTCGCCTCAGGCCGTTTATTGCTCCTATTAAACAACGATACTATAGTCAAGGACAAAGCCTTGGATAAAATGATTGAATTTCTGGACAGGCACCCAAACGTCGGAGCCTGCGGTCCAAGACTACTAAATGTAGATGGCACGATCCAACATCAAGGTGGTCTTTTTGGTAAAAGATTCTGGCTCTCCAAACAGCCTGTGGCGGTAGATTTTGTGATCGGCGCCGCTTTAATGGTAAATAAGCAGGTCATCGACAAAATAGGTCTGATGGATGAGAATTTGTTTTTCTACAATGACGATCTAGACTGGTGTTTACGCATCCGCAAAGCTGGCTGGAAAATATATTTTCTCCCGGAAGCAGAAATTACTCACTACAGAGGCTATAGTAGCAAAGGAATATTTAACAAGAAGATCTTTGTAGAGGGGTTTAAAGGCGGCCTGTATTTTTGCCGCAAGCACTATGGTGAGTTGGTCTTTCATGCTTATCGCTGCCTGCTCTGCCTAATCCTTTGCCTCACCTTGCCGCTCCAGCTCTTTAACCCGGAAAAACTTAAGGCCTATCTGGCAATCATCTCCCTATCCGCTCGTGGACAAATCCCGGCGCCTGTGTTAAAATAAATATGTTATGAAAGAAGGCATCCATCCAAAGTATTTCGATACTACCGCGCATTGCGCTTGTGGCGCCACTTTTAAAATTGGCTCCACCAAGGAAAATATCAGGGTAGACATTTGTTCAGCCTGTCATCCCCTTTTCACCGGCAAGCAAAAGCTGATAGACACCGAAGGCCGCGTTCAGAAGTTTAAAAAGAAATACGCTGGTGTTACCCCACCCAAGAAAAAACCCGCTAAAAAGAAGAAACTGAAAAAGAAGTAACTGATTTAAAAAGGGCTATTCATGTTTCTAGAAAAACTGGAAAATGTCGGAAAACGCTTCCATGAACTGGAAAAACTTCTTAGCACCCCGGAAATTATCGCAGACCGTGGAAAATTCCAGGATTATTCAAAACAACTTGGTGAGCTGAGAGAGCGCCACGAAAAAATCCTGGAGCTTAAAGCTCTTTACCAAGAGATCAAAGAGGCCCAAGAGCTGCTCAAGGAACAAGACATGGCGGATCTGGCTAAACAGGAATTAAGCCGGCTCACCCCCGCCAAGGACAAGCTGGAAAAAGATATCGAGTTTATGCTGCTGCCCAAAGATCCGTTGGATGACAAGAATATTATTATGGAAATCAGGGCAGGCACCGGCGGAGAAGAAGCGGCCCTGTTTGCCGGCGAGCTTCTGCACATGTATTTACATTACGCGGAACTTCGCGGTTGGAAAACAGATCTCTTGAGCTCAAGCCCAACCGGCCTGGGCGGCTACAAAGAAGTAAGCTTTAATATTGTCGGCAAAGGCGCTTACAGCCGTCTTAAATACGAAGGCGGGACACATCGCGTTCAGCGCGTGCCCAAGACAGAAAGCAGCGGCCGGATCCATACCTCGGCTGCCACGGTTGCCGTACTACCCGAGGCCGAAGAAGTTGACATCAAAATAGAGGAAAAAGAGCTGCGCATCGACACCTACCGGGCCAGCGGCCCGGGCGGGCAAAACGTCAACAAAGTAAGCTCTGCCATCCGCATTACCCATATGCCCTCGGGCCTGGTCGTTGCCTGCCAGGACGAACGCTCCCAGCTCCAAAACCGGATAAAAGCCATGAAGCTTTTGCGCAGCCGCCTATTTGAGCAAGCGGTTGAAGAAGAGAGAAAAAAACGGGCCGAAAGCCGCAAGGTGATGGTTGGCACCGGTGACCGCTCAGAAAAGATCAGAACATACAACTTTCCCCAAGGACGAATTACCGATCATAGGATTGGTTTTACTACTCATCAGCTAGAAGCGGTGCTTGAGGGGGAGTTAGAAGAAATAATTGATGCACTCACAACTGCCGACCGGGTAGCCAAACTCAAGAAACTTAAATAAATGGAATCCTGGACAATTAAAAGGCTACTTGATTGGACCACCGATTATTTCAAGAAATACAATATTGAATGGCCTCACCTTGAAGCAGAAATCCTCCTGGCCCATGCCCTCAAATTCAAGCGTATAGAACTCTATACAAAACATGAGCAAATTTTAACACCGGAAGAACTTGGTAAATTTAAGGGTTTTATCCAGCGCCGTAGCCAACACGAACCCATTGCTTACATAACAAACAATCAACCGTTTATGTCTTTGGATTTTTATGTCGATAGATCGGCTCTCATCCCCCGCCCTGAAACCGAAAAATTAGTTGAAGTAGTAATTGATTTCATAAAAACACTGCCCGTTACTCATTCCCCATTGCTCATTACTGACTTAGGAACCGGTTCCGGCTGCATCGCAGTTAGCCTGGCCAAGTATCTGCCAAATATTAAGGTTATTGGTATTGATTCATCACCTGAAGCTATAAAAATCGCACAAAAGAATGCCGAAGCTCATAACGTTCTTGATCGCTGCGAATTTGTTGTTGGAGATATGTTCCAAAGTCTTTTAACCTTTATGACTCAAAAACCCGAAGAAATTAATCTTATTGTTTCCAATCCACCCTATATTCCAACAGCCGATATAGACACGTTGGAAACTGATGTTAAGGGTTGGGAACCCGGAGGAGCTTTAGACGGCGGACCAGACGGGTTGGATTATATCAAAAAACTTATTGAACAAGCCACTTGCCCACTTATTTTTGAGTTTGGCATCAATCAAGCGGAAAAAATAAAAGAGCTGGCAAAAAATAGATTTATGGGAATAAAAATAATAAAAGACAATTCCGGAATAGAACGGATCTTTGTGGGGATTTAAGCCTTGTAAAAAATTTCAAAAAATCGGTCTAATTATAATTTTACCGCAGTGCTTAGGCCCATCAGCCTTAGAAAAACCCTTTTTTGCAGCAACAAAAGTTATGGTTTTTTTAGCTTTAATCGCAACACCAAGAACGTTGCCCGTATCAGCATCTAGGCCGGAGGGAACATCAACAGCCAAAATTGGTTTATTGCTTTGGTTCAAAACCCTGATAACCTTGGACACATGTCCTCGCACTTCTGACCTTAAGCCAATTCCAAGAATCGCGTCGACTACGAGATCTCCATTCCCAATCTCTTTTAATTCTTTTAACGTTTTAACTATTTTAACTTTCATTTTTTTGAGAATATTATAATTGGTTTTAGGATCTGGTTTGAGTTTTGAAACATTTCCGATGAGAATAATTTGAACTTTTTTCCCGGCATTGATCAGATGCCGGGCAGCCACTAACCCATCCCCGCCATTATTCCCCACCCCACAAACAATAGTCACTCTTTTTTTGCCTCGCAACATTTTCAGAGCTTCTTCAGCAACACTGCGGCCGGCATTCTCCATGAGGATCAAAGAACAAAGCCCAAGCTTTTGCCGGGCATACCAGTCAAAAGCCTGGGCTTCAGTTATCGAAAATCGCTTCAACTTATTCTCTAGCGTCAAA
>METP01000035.1:7755-12128 GCA_001771365.1 candidate division WOR-1 bacterium RIFCSPLOWO2_02_FULL_46_20
CCGTAATAGTGTAACCTTCGGCGCTGATTTCGATTGCGCCGGTTGTGCCGGTTATATCCTGCTCCGCATAATATGATGTGCTGTTGCTGTTATCATAAACATCGTATAAAAGCTTACCGCTAACAGGATTATAGTTAAAGCTAAAAATTTCAATATCAGACTTGCCGGGCAGCATATTAACCGGCGCGGTCGTCGGACTGTTCAAATTCAGGCGAAAGATCTTGTACTGGCCAACCTTATTTGACAGGTAAACGACATAGTTGCCGTAAGCGCGGGCTTTGCTCATTGACTTATAATAAGTGGCCGTGTCTTGAGGAAAAGCAACTATTTCCGCGCTACCGGACGCGTTAACAATCTGGAAAAGCTTATCGCCCCGGGAAGACCCGCTCCCCCAGGTATCAAGCCCCATCACCGCATAGAGTTTGCCGTTATCGGCAAACAGCAGTTGCTTGGCATTGCCAAATCTGATGCCGGTTGAAAAATTATTTTCTTCACGCCATTTTTTCCAGGTTTTTCCGTCTATATTGGCGCTCACCAGGTCGTCCAGGAAATTGCTAACCTGCCAACCTTCTATGGTCGCGGCTTGCCCCGCAAAAGTAATGCTACTTAAAGTATCGGTAGTTATGCTCTGATATTTCTTCCTGATAAAAGCCCTGATCTCGGCTTCGGTCACGCCGGCTTCCAGAGATAACGGACGGATAAGCTCACCATAATTATTGGAAACAAAAAACTTTTTATTTGCCGCTTCGACCGAGTCCCAATAACCCCAGGTAAGCTGGCCGCCAATCGTCCCCCAGTCATCACTATACATATTATTATCGTCATACAAGGCCTCAACCAAAGAAGGCGCGCCACTACTGGCCAGCGTGACTTTGACAATGCCAGTATAATTTTGGGGCACGCCGCTTGAATCCAGAAGGGTCAAATTTTCACCAACCAGGAAAACATAATTCACGCTGTCAATGACTTGATAATAGTAGGAACGCAGCCAGCCGCCGCCGCTGTTATAAAAAACATTACTGACCGTGCTGCCATACATTACTCTTAACCACTCTGTGCCCCAACTGCCGGCATTGGAACCATGGAAGAGGACAAAGCCATTGGGACAAATCAAAAAGTCACGCACTTCCATATTGGAACTGCCGATTTGTGAAATCGCTCCGCTGCTGGCCAATTTTTTCTTGAGCACGGTCGAACCGCTCTGCCCGGTGCCTAAATAATAAATATTGCCGTCGCTGTCAAACTGCACCTGTTTCTTTGGCAGTTCCCCATTTTCATCAGAGCCATACCAGGTGCCTACGCCGTAAATATCTTCGTCAACAGATTCCACTGTGCCGCTGGGAAAAATTCTGAAGAAAGCCACGCTTTTGCCGCCACCAGAGGTCGATTCTCCTGTGCCGCTGCTGCCGCCACCATCAGAAATCCAAATCCCCCACTGAAAACCGACATAAAGAGTACCGTCCGGCCCGGTCTCAATCACAGAAATCGGCGGATGCCAGGTTGATCCAAGAGACTCGGTAAACACAGAAGAAATAGTCCCATCATCGCTTAGCTTTAAAAGCTCCGTAACGCGGGCCGCAGACATTGTCTTAATGGCACTGGAAGTAGAAGTACCAGAAGAGGCTGTGGCAATTGCTTTGGCACCAGAAACATCAAAAAGGTTTGAGGCAGAAACCGCAGGATTATGATCTCCACTGCTGCCACTACCACCTTCCGTCTGACCACAGCTATAAAGGAACACCCCCACAATAAGCAGAATCCCCAATAAGATAAGTAAATAAGTCCGGATTTTTTTAATTTTCATCCCAAACACCTCCACGAGCATTATACTCTCTTTTTACAGAAAATCTACTAAAATTCTACTTTTGGCGCCTGTTTGGCAGCTTCCCCTTCTACCTTAAAGAAATCCTTGATTGAGTCAAAACCAAACATTCTTACCAGGAAAACCGTGGGAATGGAACGGGCTTTGGTATTATATGTTTGAACCGTCTCATTAAAACGCATCCTGGCAACGGCCAAACGATTTTCTGTGCCGGCTAATTCATCCTGCAGCGCTCTAAAATTCTGCGCAGCCTGGAGTTGTGGATAATTTTCTGCTACCAGCAGCAATCTGCCAATCGCGCCTTCCATGCCGCCTGCCGCAGCCACTTTATCCGCGGTCGACTTGGCATTAGCCCAGGCCGAACGCGCTTTGGTCACATTTTCAAATAGTTCTTTCTCATGCTTGGCATATCCTTGAACAGTTGACACCAGATTGGGAATCAAATCGTATCTTCTTTGCAACTGATTCTCAACCTGCGCCCACGCCTGCTTAACGGTCTGATCCATCCCTACCAAACCATTATAAGTCCCCACCAGAAACAGACCCAAAACAACAACGACACCAAGAACAATCCATATTGTTTTCATATCATTTACCTCCCTTGTCTAAATTCTAACACCAATCACCAGCTTCTGCCACTACCTCCACCACTCGATCTACCCCCACCAAAGCCACCAAACCCTCCCCCCGCTCCACTGCCACCCCCCCTACCCATAAACATCAAACCATAAAAACCAAAAAACAAGCCAAGTAAACCGCCGATAATTGCCCCGGCAACCCCAGCCACCTCACTACCCCATAGAGCGCCGAAAATCCCCACAATAATGGAACCGCCTTTGCGAAAAATTATGCCGAGAACAATTATCCCTATAATAACATACAATAAAGAAGCTCCGTTGCCAGGGTTTTTCGGGACTGCTGTCGCTGGCTGTGCTAGAGGAACTTCTTTGCCTGCTATGATCTGACTAATGGCCATGGCAGTTTCTACAACGCCAACCGCCAGCCCCCCTTTCTTAAAATTAGGCACAGCATAAGTATCAAGAATTTGTCCGGCTAAGGCGTCATTAATCACTCCTTCCAAACCATAACCAACTTCGATTTCAATCCGTCTCTCTTCTAAAGCCAGCAGTAAAAGCACGCCGTTGTCTTTGCCCTTTTCCCCAACCCCCCACTTTTCAAAAAGTTTGACCGCATAGAGTTTGGAATCAAGGGGTTCAACTGTTTTAACAATGGCTACTGCTAATTCAGCCCCGGTTGCCTGTTTTAAGTCTTGTGAGATTGATTCCAACTCTTGCTTTTGGGCTGAAGAAAGAATGCCGGCATAGTCGTTAACAAAACCGGACGGGGCCGGAAAATTAACAGCGGCAAAAGAGGCAAGAGACAAAAATACCAGGAACATAACAAGCAAAATATTACGCATCATGACAATATTATTATAACAGATTTTGAATTTCATAAAAACTGAAATTCCTGCGTTTTTTTGGCGACAAAATAGTATGAAAAATATGAGAATTGTATCAGGAATACATCAAGCGACTGGACAAGTAATCAACCATGGCGTGAGTTCACCATACCAACGCGCTATAGAACAGCTGCAAAGATTAAGGGTTGATCTACAAGATTGCCGTTCCCGCCCACGATTTATCCAGAGCCTGGCCGATTGTCTGGCAGAAACCATACGGGCAGACAGGGTTGTTTTCTATAGAATAACAGAGCAAGGTGATATTCAAGCTTATGTCGCCAACGATCCCAGTTATGTAGAGGAAAGTCACTATCGCGACCCCCGTCCGGCAGAAGGCCCCTTAAAATCTGTCCAGGAAACAAAGGGCTTCCAATTTTTTCCCTCAATAGATGACGGAGAGCAGTTCTTTTTCAGTGCAACAGGACAAGTAACTTCCAGCAGTTTATTCGGTCAATTAGATGAAACAGTCACCCAGCGCTACAAACATGATTTTGGCGCTAATTTTGGATCTTCAGCGTCAATGGCGCTTCTATTTGGCTGTTTATTTGAGCGTGATCACGTTTATGGCGTTATTAAAGCTGACTGGTTCTTATCCGGCCGACATCCATTTGAATTTGGCTTTGACAACGAAACCATCCTTGATATCCCAGCCCTGATAACCGGGGAAGCTGCTGTCCATCTAACATCATTTGAACAAAGAATGGCGCTCGACGCTCAGGCACAAGCGGCACAACGCACAATGAGAATGGTGACGGACTTAATGTCCAGAGTGGAGCATGACTTAAAGTCATCCTTAAATGCAGCACTGGGATACTTAACCTTGCTGGCGAGAAAACCTGGAGATCCTGCCCGAGCCGAAAAAATACTTGAAGTCGCTCCTGGAAATATTCATAGAATGATAGATTATATCACTCAAGTAGTTGCGCCTTTGATTCGAGGCGGAAATTTTGAGATTCCAATCAAAGCTATAGAAACAAATTTAAGTCGGGCATTTACTGATGAGCTAAAGCTTTTACACGACGTAACCATCAATAATGATGTTCCGGAAACTGTTATTCTGGATCCGCTCCATTTCAGGTCAATCCTTTA
>METP01000036.1 GCA_001771365.1 candidate division WOR-1 bacterium RIFCSPLOWO2_02_FULL_46_20
TTCTTTGCACCCAGTTTGAGTCCCTGAAAAGGCTGTTCAAAGTGGCGCCATTACGGCGGAAATCAGTGGCGCCTTAATGCCGAAAAGTGACACCAATTGCTGCACGTCGCGAAACCCACTAATTTTGGACGCCCTTACGGGGGAAAGGTCGTAACAATCTTAAGCGAGCCTAATCTATACGGCTATTAATACCTAACCCCCAATGCCCTATAGAACATCGGGTGGATATGCACCGAAGACGATGGTTTTATTTGTCCAGGGCTTAATCGTGATAAGTTATTTTGGCGAGTCCAACTAATTGGATCAGTAGGCCCCGTCTTGATGCCGATAAGACCTATTGCATAGAACTCTCTAAGGATATAGTTTCTAACTGAGTCAAAGTTAGCATTCTTAGTTGTATACAAACTATAAAGAGACTTTGTAATCGGGTCAGAGCTTTTCTCGCTTAAAGAAAAAGCAATTTCCTCAAATCTACTCCCTAAAAGCTCCTGAGTAATAATACTTACATCAAAGTGCTCCTTCAGACCAAAAAGAAGGCGTGAGGTATGCATCAAATCTGGAAGAATAGTGTTCCATTCATTGGATAGTGATTGCAATCGCTCGGCGGAGTAATTGCTTTCGGCTTCTTTTATTATGGCAGCACTTATATTTGGTCTTCCTGCACATAACTCTAAACACTCATTCACAAAAACGATTATGTCTCGGGGGCGGAAGAATGTTCGCTCTAGCATATAGTCAAGCGCATCCCTTCCATCCACATTGGACGGGAATACATCTTTAAAGGCGATATCGCATTTAGTGTAATGCCGCCTAATTAATTTATTTATGCGACACTCAACAATGCTTGCTAAGTCAGACTTATCCCATTTTAAATTTAGGTAAAGCGCCTTAAATTTCTCCTCTTGAAATCCGGCAATAGTTTCCAAATGCAGTACCTTATAAAGCAAATCGTGGCGAAGCGCTAAAATTATTTTAACGTTGGATAAGCACTTGAAACGATTGACTACATCAATAAGTGATCTGATAAGTTTAAATTTGATGCGATCATCAGCCCAATCCTCGTCAAGCATATCTATGGTTACATAGTATGGATTTCTTGAATCATCAAATATATTTTCTTCAAGGACTAGAAGCATATTCTCAAGTTCACGAATCTGAACCCTTGAAACCGCATCCAATCCATGCTCTTTAATTTCTGACCGTTGTTCCGTAGTTAATTTTTTCGCTCCTTCCGCATTGAAAGTTATATTTGACAACTTCCCAGCGATTCCCGCAGCCAAGCTATTTTCAACTCTACTTGTTAACTCCTGAATTCTCTGTTCAGTAGTAAGCCAGAATTTGTTTCCCCATGTCTCAAAATAATCTAAAGCCAGTTCTTTATTCCTATCCTTCTTGCTTACGATCGAAGTAATAGAGCGCATAAACGTTTTATATGAATTCTCATCCTTGATCTGGAATTTGTTTTTTACAAGCTCTACCACAAGGAGATGTTTCCACAGCAGGACATAAAACGGAGTCAAATTGACGCCAGCCTCCTCAAAGAAAGCAATAACTTTATTTGTCGCTATAAAATTGAGCGACAAATCATGGGGGGACAACTGAATAACATGAATGTCTAAGCTTGCTAAATGATGTAATAAGGCCGTTTTGCCAGTTCCAGTCCTACCAACGATAATCCTCTTTGGATTATTGCGGTCCAGCAGAAAATCCACATCTCCTGTATTTACAAAACATTCATCGAGGAATTGTGAATCATTCTCTGCCGCTGCGGCCCCTACATTATCGTGTTTCCGAAAAACAAATTGATTTACCATATTTTGTTTATATAACAATTGGTTTGAAAGCCAAAAACTACTATATATAGTAGCTCGCATCAATATTTTTACTAATTCTAGTGTGCCGCTATTTTTTTGCAAGGACTATTTTGGTCTAGATATTGGACAAATAATTTGCATTGGCCAGCAGGCTGAGTTAGCCGGATAAATAATTTGAGTTGGACAAATTTTTTGATCTTTCCTGTCTTGAATAAAAACTCCTGCTGTCTAGAAGTGCTTACCTTGAAAGCCATTTGATGAATTCAACTGAATACGCCAAAGTTCGTTTTTCGGATGCAAGCCATTGATTTAATTACACGCAACAGTACCGCTCGCTCCTACTTTTGCACTGTATTGTCAGGTATTTGCCCCTCAAATCACCGAAAAGTCCCCACAGTCTTGCATCGCAAGTCTGTGACAACACCATCGCAAGTGCATAGCATTTGTGACCATTAAAAAGCAAATGGCAAGAATGTATTTTGCAATAGTCACTTTCAGCGAAGACAATTACAGTAGCCGTCAAGTTTGTCACGTTTCAATATCTCCTTTCTCGTTGCCTATCCACTGGCTGTCGTGACCATCAGTTCTAAAAGGTCTAGATATTTTTCGCTATGTTGCTAAAAGTGGATTGCGCCTATACTTCTCTGATGTATTTTTAGCCCCTAGTGCCAGCGCCCAGATTCATATCCTCGGGTGCAGCTGCATTAAATTGGAAATGTTTGAAGCGTCACTAGTTAAAACAACTTCTTAATCTATGGCAAAAAGACGCGCAAACCCTCACAAAGAATCTTCAGTCATCGCGGTAGCGATAAATTCTGACTGGTGGTTTTCAGCCATTATTTCGTCTGGAATTCTTGCCTTCACATTTTTAATTGTCCCAGCCATTGCATCGCAGAATGCGATTATTCGTGCATTGAGCGGCGCATTCAAACCTGTTCTACTTATGTTTGGCGGTTTCTTTGCGCTGATCGCCGTTGTTAATTATTTCCGACAAACAAAATCAGTTTCGCGTTTTTCTGTTCAGGAAGTATCACCAATTTCCCCATCCGCTCCTCTTTCACAAGGGCCAAAAGTTTCCTCCGTCAATAAACATGAGGTAATTCATGGATGGTCAAAAAACGACACGAAATGGGGTAATTTAGGTTTTCAGAGCAATCCTATTGACGCTGAAAAAACCAAGCACCCAACATCGTGGTCAGCCGAGCTATTGCGAGATATTGAATGGAAGCTGTTCGAAGATTTGTCTGCTGCCTACTACAAAGAGAAAGGCATTCGTGCCGAACTCACTAAGTTGGGAGCTGACGGTGGAATTGATATTAAATTATTTCAAGATGATTCTGGCAAACCCACCTCTCTTGTTCAATGCAAAGCGTGGAATTCAAAGCAGGTAGGTGTAAAGGAAATTCGTGAATTTCTTGGCGTAATGAGTCACGAAAAAATCCCTAAAGGTTTCTTTATGGCATCGGGTTCTTATTCCCTTGATGCCAAGGAGATTGCAAAGGCGAATCGAATTACCTTGATTGATGGCGTCATGCTGCTCGCCATGATTCAGCGATTACCCGCTGATGCACAACAACGATTGTTAGATTTGGCTACCGAGGGCGACTACACAACTCCTTCGTGCCCCTCTTGTGGCGTGAAAATGATCCGACGCTCTGGCAAGCGTGGCGATTTTTGGGGATGCAGAAACTTTCCTAAATGCCATCAGATGCTTAGTGTCAGGCGTGGTCAATAGAGCAGGAGTGATTCACTTTAATGCTGAGACCTAAAAAAGAATCGTCCCTGAGTATCGCCCAGCGGCTCTCCCCTCAGTGTGTGGAGTTGTTAAGAGACCTTCAAAAAGGTGGAGGACGCATTTCCTTTTCTCCTGAAGTCGTACAAATCCAAAATTTCGTTGGGCAATATGTTCTGATTTACGATGACGAACGAAAGATAGGGCGTGCATTATTTCTTGCCTTCCTTGGTGAAGATGGGCTAAAAGACTTTAATCAAGAAATTGAGGCCTTATCCAAAGATGAGCAGCAAGAATTTTTAGATTCTTTTGCCAGCTCTGAACTCCTGAACGAAATTTCGGAAGTAATGGATTCCTTCAAGATTCCGCAAAGCCAGACTGAATGGAAAGCGGCACGGGATGAAGCGGCTAAATTGCCAGAAGATGAGCGTAAGGTAATTGAAAAGCAAAGTGCATTCTTCTGGTATTTTTTCTTTAGCCATTTTTTTAACACGCTCTCATTGATGGTTCATGGCACGAAGATGACCTCTCTCGTCCCGCGCGCTATAGCTGGTGATGAAGATTCCTTCTTAAAGGCGGTTCAGATAGACCGCATGTTATTACTCCATCACCCATACTTTCGTGATCGAAAAGCTAGAGCTCAAAGCGAGGGAGAAACAGCGTTCCTTTCAAAGCTGGCCTACCGCGAATCTAACCCCACCTTACGTAGCAAAATCCGATACCCAGGCCTTTATATGCTGTTCGGTATTTTAGAATCCATTAACTGGCTTGATGAACTTAGTCACGAAGAGCTATTGGATATTTGCGAAGGTGCTGGGTTAGATGATTATCAAAACAGGATCGAAGACGTAACTTATCTTACCAAGCGTTTGATTGAGTATCGCATTTGGAAGAAAGCCAGTTTGTCAATGCAGTGAAATATTTTTTGAGTGCATTCAGGTCAAGTTCCTTGAAGCATAAATTCCTTAACCGTTGCGGGAAGCAATCGCATGTCCGCCGACGGTTAGGAGTTTTGAAATGTCCCATCAATCCGATTCAACCAGTTCATCCAACTTACCTGGCACTACCTCCCCTGAGTCCACCGCAGCAGTGAGGCCGCCCGCCCGTACGCGCGCACCGCGCGCGCCGGACGGGCGGACACACAGCGAGGATGGAAAGGGTTCGTCGCCTACTAACAGAGAACCCTATAACAGCAATAATGATTATTTCAAGCTTTTAAGGTTTGGGGTTGATAGCCTATACCTCTCCTATCAAGGGGAAATATTCCCAGAAGTGCAGGATCGTTTAATCAAGCTTAAGCAACTCGCACAGAATCCCGAAGCGGATCAGCAAGCTCTCGCACAATTCAGCATTGCGGGTCATATCTTCGAGGTTAAGGATAAAGGCTCGTCGGTGTTCCCCTATGTGCTTGAGGATGGCGCATTCCGCATTCAGCTATCCAGAGCGTCTAAGCGGCTGCCTATGGCCTACGTGAAGCTTTCCTCGCGGTATCTGTCCAGCGTCACCCCAAAAGAGGCAGAAACCCACCTCCGCGCCATCCTGAATGAGCTTGGCACGCTAACGGATACGGCTCACGTCAGCCGCCTCGATCTGTGTGCTGATTTTATCTCGAATGAAAATATGGAATCTTGGGGGCGTGAAGCATGGGTAACACGCGGCAAAAGTATTGCCGCCTATGCCGTTAATGAGCAGTTCACTGGCTGGACGGTCGGGCTTGGTGGCGTTATTGCTTGCCGCTTATATAACAAGCTGCTGGAGATGATTGAAAGCGGTCGTACTGATCTTCCACCCTTGTGGCAAGCAGCAGGATGGCAAGGAGGGACAATTTGGCGTGTGGAGTTTCAGTTCCGGCGAGAGGTATTGGCACAGCATGACCTTATCAGCCTCGATAGCGTGTTGGCAAACCTGAATGGCTTATGGAGCTATGCTGCAACCGAATGGCTACGCTTGACCATCCCCAACCCAGACGACCAGACGCGCTCCCGCTGGCCTCTTCATCCTCTGTGGGGATACCTGTCCTCAATTGACTGGGAAACAGACGGAGGGCCGCTTGCAAGGTCATTCAAGGCCACCCGATTACCTGAGGACAAGCGGATATTTTCATTGGGAGCGAGTTCGATTGCTTCCTATATGGCGAAGCATGGCATCACGGACTATGGCGATGGCCTTGATCGTTTTTTGTTCGCCCTTTATGGACATCTGCAAACAAGTGGTGATTTTATTGGCTTGTCTGCGGAAGAAGTCATGCTTGAAAAAGTCCGTGTGCGTGCCAAGGAATTCAACACGATCTTGAACATTAACGAGGAAGAGCAGAAACGCATCGCACTGGAACAGACAGCTGCTGCTTATATCAGGGCATCGAAAGGCGGCCTGTGATGGATAAGCTGTCACTTTTCGGCATTAAGGCGCCACTGATTTCCGCCGTAATGGCGCCACTTTGAACAGCCTTTTCAGGGACTCAAACTGGGTGCAAAGAATGC
>METP01000037.1 GCA_001771365.1 candidate division WOR-1 bacterium RIFCSPLOWO2_02_FULL_46_20
CGACATGGTCTTTGACCTTTTTGTTAAGCTGGAGGCCACCGATGAACAACTTGATTTCCCCATTGTTTATTCAATCTCCAGGGAGGGTATTGCCAAACATAATTTGGAAGACGAGAGCTCTGATTTAACCCCATTATTTGAGGCAATACTCAAACATGTTCAACCTTACCCTGATAAAACGACTCGACCACTGCAATTACAAATAGCCAACCTGGATTACAGCGATTATGTCGGCAGGATCGGCATCGGCAGGATTACCAGCGGCACGTTAAAAAAGGGAGATCAGATAGTTGTTTGCAAAAGAGACGGCTCGGTTGAGCCGGCAAAAATTATTAAGCTTTGCTGCTTTGAAGGGCTAAAACAAATTGAAATTGAAGAAGCCGTCTGTGGCGACATTGTCTCGCTCGCGGGAATACCCGACATAACCATTGGCGAAACAATTTGCTCGATTGATACCCCTCTGCCCCTGCCCTTATTGATTATCGACGAACCAACTCTATCCATGGATTTTTTGGTCAACAATTCTCCGTTTTCCGGCAAAGAAGGCAAATATATCACCACCCGCCAGCTAAGGGCCCGGCTGGAGCGGGAATTGGAAACAAACGTCGGCCTGCGCATGGAACCGTTTGCCAATGGCGAAGGTTTTAATATTTCCGGCCGCGGCGAACTTCATCTCTCTATTCTGCTTGAAGAGATGCGTCGTGCAAGCTATGAAGTCCAGGTCTCTCAGCCAAAAATTATATTTAAAACTATTAATAATGAAACCATGGAACCGATTGAACAGGCCTTAATCTCTGTGCCTCAAGAATTTGCCGGCACAGTTATTGAAAAGCTGGGCAAACGGCGCGGCGAAATGCAGGACATGTCGGTTAAAAATGGCACGACCAACCTTGTCTACTATGTGCCCACTCGCGGCTTGCTCGGTTTCCGGGCCGAATTTATCATGGATACAAAAGGTGAAGGCATTTTAAACCACGGTTTCTACCGCTACGAACGATATAAGGGCGATATCCCCCAAAGGCAGAATGGGGTCTTAATTTCTGCTACTATCGGCACGACTACGTCATACGCTTTGAATAATATCCAGGCAAGAGGCAAATTGCTGATTGGTCCCGGCGTCCGCGTTTACGAAGGCCAGATAATAGGTGAATGTTCGCGCGGCAACGATATGGCCGTTAACCCCTGCAAAGAAAAGAAAAAGACCAATATCCGTTCCGCCGGAGCAGATGAAGCGGTCAAACTAATCCCGCCAGTTGCATTAAACATAGAGCAAGCACTGGAATTTATTGCCGATGATGAACTCGTTGAGATAACACCAAAAAGTATCCGCTTGCGAAAGAAACTACTAACTGAGAACGGCAGAGCTCGCGCGTGATCAGTCTGCGTCTTTGGGTCCAATCCAAACAATCTCTTTTTCGAGCCAGGTTATTTTCTTATTCAAAACATCCCTGGCAACCGCATTCATCTTTTTGTTGTCGTTGGAGGAGAGGCTGCCAAATTTTGCCGTAATTCTACGCCGGGCTTGGCAGCAAAAGTAATCGGCCAGATTAAAGGCGGCTTTGTCGTTTAATTTTCTCGCATAACTGATGGCCCCGGCCATGGCAAACAATTCTGCGCCAATGTCAACCAGGTTTCCCAGCAACAATTGTTTCTTCTCAAGCGCGGTCTGATAGCGCCCCATTTTATGGAAAATAGTGAGGGCCAGTTGATTTGAGATTTTGTTGATGTATGAGAGATGCCCAGCCAAAGGCCCGCCGCCGGAAAAAAATCCACCAAAAAGAGAGCCGAACCATTTTTTGGGATACCAGATGCCGTAAAAGGCTAGCAACTTTAAAAATGCCTTTATTTTTTCATTGGCCGGGACTCCTCTTTTAATTAGTTTTCCAGCAATCTGAAAGTGTTTGTCCATCGCTTCCCGCGCGATAAAGAGCCGCTGAATCTCTGAGGTCCCCTCAATTATGGTGTTGATCCGGCCGTCGCGCATGAAGCGTTCAACCGGAAAAGGGACCTCGCCACGCTCTTTCAATGAGAGGGCCTTTTCGTATCCGCGCCCACCCAGCAATTGCATCGTGGTGTCAATAATCATCCAGGCCGCCTCAGAGCAAAATAATTTAGCGACTGCCGCTTCGATCCGAATCTCTCTCTCTGGACAATCCGCAAAAGATGAAACAATGTGGGTCATCGCTTCCATGGCAAAAGTGGTCGCGGCAATGCCTGAGATTTTTTGGCAGCCAAACTCGTGAAACCCAATCGGCTGTCCCCACTGTTGGCGCTGGCTACCAAAGCGGCGGACAATTGAGAGGCACTGTTTGGCAGCGCCGGTCGATGCAGCGGGCAGAGTTAGTCGGCCAATATTTAAAGTGGCCAGAGCCATCTTGAGCCCACGACCAACTTCATAGAGAACATTTTCGGTTGGGACCTTAACGTTGGTGAACTTTATCATGCCATTTTCCATGGCGTTTAGTCCCATAAAACTGCAACGGTGGGTTAGTTCAACCCCCGGCATATCCTTTTCCACAATAAAAGCGGTGATCTGCATCATTTCTTTACCCCTAACCAATTTGGGTGGTGTTTTGGCCATAACCACTAAAAGGTCAGCTATCGGGCCATTGGTGCACCACTGTTTTTCACCGTTCAGGATATAAAATTTACCGTCTTCACTCAGAGTGGCAGTGGTCTTCATCCGGGCCGGGTCAGAGCCGACCTCTGGCTCGGTCAAGGCAAAGCCGGAAATAGCATGCTCTCTAAAACGGGGAAAATATTTTTCTTTCTGCGCTTTGGTGCCAAACATTTTTAGCGGCTGCGGGATGCCGATCGACTGATGGGCAGAGATCAAGACCGCTGTTGACCCGCAATAGGAGGCAATCATGCTCATGACGCGGTTATAGTTTACCTGGGTCAGCCCAAGTCCGCCGTACTCCTTTGGTATCTTCATGGCAAAAATTCCCAGCTTAAAAAGGTCATCAATAACTTTTTTGGGGATACTCCTGTTTTTATCAACCTCATCCGGATCCAGGTTTTCCGACAGGTATTTTGTAAGTTTTGCCACCAAATCATCTCCGATCTTTTTCTCTTCAGTGCTCTGCTCTGGATATGGATCGATGGCTTTAAAATTAAATTTCCCCATAAAGAGATCGGCGCAAAAACTCCCCTCGACATAAACAGCCCCGGATCTGGAGGCCTCGGCTAATTCCAGGGCCCGGGCCTGGCCCCGGCTCATCTTAGAAGTATCAATCAACATTTCGTCAGGCTCTTTTGGCCTATTTTCCTCTGACATAATTATCCTCCATTAATAAAAAGTTTTCCGCGCTTTGGCCATATCAGTTAAAAGCTTGGCCGGTCGAAAACCTGCCTCATGCTTGTCGGCAAGATTATTCAAAGTGTTAACTATTTTGGATATTCCGACCTGGTCAGCATAGCGCAGTAAGCCACCACGAAAAGGCGGAAAGCCGCACCCCGTTATAAGCGCCATATCCAGGTAGGCTGGTTTGGCCACAATTTTCTCCTCCAGACAGCGACTGGCTTCGTTGACCATAATAAAGATAGAGCGCTCAATAATCTCCTGATCAGAAAAAACAATTGGCGTAATTGAATTTTTCTGCTGATAAGCTTTTACCCTGGCAGCAATCAGCGGGTTGGGCCGATTCTTTTTGGCTGAATGCAGATAAAATCCCTTTTTTGCTTTTTTGCCCAAAAGTTTATCCTCAATATAAAGTGCCTCCAAAAGCCGGCTGGTTTTCATCCTGGGGGCATAACTTTTTGCCAAAACCCGCATCACGTGAAAACAGATGTCGAGCCCAACCTCGTCGGCCAACAAAAAAGGTCCCAGCGGCAGGCCAAATTCCATAATCAATTTATCAATACGGGCTAATCCGGCTCCCTGCTGCAGCAGATTAATTGCCTCACCCATATAGGGCAGCAGGATCCGGTTAACCAAAAAACCGGGGCAGTCTTGAACTAGTATCGGAGTCTTTTTAAGCTTTTTTGCCAGGGCCACCACCGTAGCAATTGCCTGAGGAGAAGTTTTTTTCCCTGGAATTACCTCTACAAGCGGCATCCGGTTAACCGGATTAAAAAAGTGCAGCCCAACAAAGCGCTCAGGGTGTTTTAGCCCGGCTGCCATTTCATTAATTGAAAGAGAAGAGGTGTTGGAACAGATAATAGTCTCCGCCCCCACCCTTGCTTCAATTTGCCCAAACAACTCTTTTTTTACCTCGATATTTTCAACTACCGCTTCAACAACGATATCCAGATTTTGAAAACCGCCGTAATCAAGCGTGCCGGAAAGATGGTGCATTTTCAAATTAATCCTGGCCGTCTTAATTTTACACCTCTTTTTGAGCTGTTGATAAATTCCACTGGCCGCGGCGAACCCTTTGCCAATAGCCTCCCAATTCACGTCCTTTAAACGGACCGCGATATCACGATAGCTAAAGAGCCAGGCAATCCCACCGCCCATCACCCCGGCACCCACCACCCCGGATGATTCTATCTCTCTAGGCGATACCTCAGCGGTTGTGCCGGGATCTTTCTTTATCTCTTCACTGGTATAGTAGAGTTGAATCAGATTTTTGCTGATTGCAGTTGGAGAAAGTTCCGCAAAAGTCCGGGCTTCTCTTTTTAATCCTCTCTTGAATGACCTGCCGGCAGTTTTTTTTATCAACTCCAGGGCTTTTAACGGTGCCGGATAATGGCCCTTAGTCTTCTTAATTAAATCTTGCCTGGCCTTAAAAAAAATAATTGCCCTGCCCGCTGGATTGCTCTCCAGGATTCTTTGCCTGAGAGGCATCATTTGTCTGGCTTTGAAAATTTTTTTCCTGCCACTTTCAGTCAAACAGTCCTCTAAAAACGCATCGGTTTTCTCTTTTACAAATTCTTTAGCCGCGATTGCATCTGCCAATCTTATGCGCAGGGCTTTTGCAGCCTTAACCGGCTTCCCAGACAAAATCAGCGGCAAGGCATTAAGCAAGCCAACTAAACGCGGCAGGCGCTGGGTCCCGCCCCAGCCTGGAACGATACCAAGATTGACTTCGGGACAGCCTAAGCTGGTTTTTTCATTATCTGTAACAAGGCGATAGGTGCAAGCCAGCGCCAGCTCCAACCCGCCGCCCAGGCAGGCGCCATTAATTACCGCTACGGTTGGAAAGGGAAGGTTTTCGATTTGGTTAAATAGATCCTGACCGGCCGTAGCTTTCTCTGCTGCTTCTTGAGCAGTTGTAATTTTGTCTAACTCTGCAATGTCGGCCCCGGCAATAAAGATGTTTTCCTTACTGCTCACAATACAGAGAATTTTAATGTCGCTTCTGTTTTTTAAATCTGCAACAATTGTTTTGAGTTCAAGGACTACCGCCTCAGAAAACTTGTTGACCTTTTCATTGGGC
Source organism: candidate division WOR-1 bacterium RIFCSPLOWO2_02_FULL_46_20 (assembly GCA_001771365.1). Taxonomy (GTDB): domain Bacteria; phylum Margulisbacteria; class WOR-1; order O2-12-FULL-45-9; family O2-12-FULL-45-9; genus O2-12-FULL-45-9-A. The sequence goes on from METP01000037.1 coordinate 5,382, forward strand.
AGGTCAAAAGTAAGTTGAGCAAAACCAGCCGCATTGACTTTTAAATTAAAGGCCTTTTCCATTATTTCGTTTCCAAGACCAGCGCCGCGCCCTGTCCGCCGCCGACACAGAGTGTCGCCAGTCCCAACTGTTTTTTTCTTCTGGCCATTTCTTTAAGCAGCGTAATTACCAACCGGGTACCGCTGGTGCCAACCGGATGCCCAAGAGCGATAGCCCCACCATTCACATTAAATCGCCTGCGATCAAGTTGCCCGTTAAAGGCACGCTCGTTGGCAATAATTTGGGCGGCAAAGGCTTCATTAATTTCAATTAATTCAAAATCTTTCATTGTCAGACCGGTTTTTTTTAGCAACAGGTTAATGGCAAAGTAAGGGCCAAGTCCCATCCGCGCCCCCTCCAATCCGGCGTAAGCGTACATTTTTAAATAACCTAATGGTTGAAGCCCCAACGCTTTAGCTTGACTCTCGCTGGTTAGAATCACAGCCGCGGCGCCGTCACTGAGCGGACAGGAGTTTCCCACAGTAACCGTCCCTGTTTTACGGTCAAAGTAGGGTTTTAACTTTTGCAGAGCCTC
>METP01000038.1 GCA_001771365.1 candidate division WOR-1 bacterium RIFCSPLOWO2_02_FULL_46_20
ACCACCTTGTTAGCGCAAACAAATGAAATCGGAAAAATGCTCAATGGCCTCAAAAAATCAATATCTGCGCAAGTGAAATAGCCATGCCATCCTCAACCCCGAATCCTGAATCCAGAACCCCGAATCCTGAATCCTGCCTTTCAATCATCGTCGCGATGGCGAAAAACCGCACCATCGGCATCAACAACACCTTGCCATGGCGTATTCCAGGAGATTTGCAGCACTTCAAGAAGCTCACCATGGGGCACCACCTGATCATGGGGCGCAAGACTTCCGATTCCATTGGCAAGCCGCTGCCCGGACGTACCACCGTAGTGGTGTCGCGCGACCACAGCCTGAAAATTGACGGATGCATCGTTGCGCATTCATTGCCGGAAGCAATTGCAAGTTGCACATCCGACCCACAAATTTTCGTGGTCGGTGGTGCGGATATTTATGCGCAGGCGCTGGGCTTGGCGGATACGCTGCTGATCACTGAGATTCAGCAGGAGATTGCCGGCGATGCTTGGTTCCCGGAATTTAATCGGTCAGAATGGCTGGAAGTGTCGCGCGAAAAACACAGCCAGGAAACGCCTCAGCCACTGGAATATCACTTCGTAACCTATCGTCGCAATGGCCGCTAAGTGCCAGGAGCTGCTATTCAAATGTTTATCCACTCACCGTCATTAATTGGTGTGGCATTAGGAATAAAGTCGCGTAAACGTTCCGGTGCATCGCTATGAATAGGAATAACTCGCTTTGCTGAGACAGCCTGAGCAAGGCTCACAAGTGTTTGAGTATCTGCGTGACCAGACGTATGCTGTATCTCAAAACTGAGATTGTGACTGACACACCACTCCTTGATATTCACCCGATCCTGGTCGGTATAACCTGGCCACTGAGAGTAGATTAGCTTCCCGCCATCAAGGCACTTCAATTTTTCAAATTCCGCCATCATTGATGATCTGAATATCATGACCAGATTATTGGCTCGGCCTGCAATCTGCTCGGGGTAAATTCGTCTCCGGCGAAATGGAATGACGACCGAAGTATTCTTTTCGCGTATCAGCTTGCTTTTCATTTTCGCTGGAAGAAATACGGGAGGCTTTGGAAGAGAAGGTCGGTTCAGTGCGCCAAGGATATGTGCAAGATAGGCATCTGCAACGAAAACACGTCCAGCACGACGTGCTGCCTTCCAAAAGGTAACGAAGCGATCAATGTTCTGTCCAGAAAAACATGCCAGCACCAAGCCTGTCGTATTGGAGATGCTTTGCGTAATGTCATCCTCTAATGAATATTCTGTTTGTGCGCTAGCATGGTCTTCCCTTCCTAGATGCGTACCTTCCATTAGCAATACATCAACTCCCTTGATAGAAGGTTCTGCCAATAATTGTTTGAATGCCCCGTGTTTACGGCCATGACCACGGAAATCGCCGGTGTAAAAAAGCTTACGGCTTCCTGCCTCCACCAACAGTGAGTATGAATCGAAAGCAGAGTGGTCGGCTAGGAATGGGGTGATGCTAAACGGGCCAATATTGAATGTTTCTCGGTCACGATAGGTTGTGGCATTTGGTAGGTCGAGTCCGAAAGAGGTAAACGGAAGTGCAGCCCTCAATAGACGCTGTGCATCTTGGCCGAGATAAATCTGGGTGTTCTGAGCGGCCTTGGTCAATAGACCATAATGATCTGCATGGGGATGGGAAAGAACAACGCCAAGAAAATTTTGATCGTTACTATCTGCGAGTCCGACTATGTCTGGCAGATGTACATCAGCTGCATTTGATACAGACAAGGGCATACCGAGATCAAGCAATAGTGTTTTGCCGTCGGCACTTAGTTCGATACAGTTTCCGCCGATTTCCCGTGCACCTCTGTGAATGCGGAGCTTCATCAATAAACGGGCTTTCGATCCAGTTGCTTTGGCAGATCACTGCCAGACATAGTGTGTTTCCATTGAAATTCAAACTTCTCAAAGCGAAAATCCATTTTTAAACTATCTATGTCTACAAGTCGCTCCAGTCCGTCATTTATGGCTTTCTGCAACCATTTAAGGTTGTAGGTTCCGTAGAAAGCTTCGGGAGCGAGAACACACAGGGAAATTTTTCTTGCCTCCAACACGGTGAGGTCTTTACTGTCATATTTTAAATTCTTTGCTGTATCCTGCCTGGAAGCATAATAGACAAGCCCATAACCAAGGATTTCCATTGCAGCATACAAAGGCGAGTCGGATGCGATTTTGAGCTCAACAAAATCGAAGCTCCTATTATCTTTTTCTTTGATGTAAACCAAATCCACTGAACGGCGCTTGTCTGATGTTGAACCGAAAAGCCCTGATGCAACAGGCATCTGGTATGTCCATTCTGTTGGCCACTTCTCGATAATCGCTCGCTCCAGAGTTACCTCATCACTGGTATTTTTTTCACCTGTGTTCACGGTGCCTTGGTCACTGGTTGAACGGAGTTTCCAATTTTCCTTAGATGGCTTCCTCTTGGGGCGGCGCATCAAATTCTTTTCAATACGATCATATATGGCAGCAATCAGATCATAGCCATTAAATTGACCTGGGGGTGCGCTAAGGTCAATGCAACTACGCTTTTGCTCATAGCGGCGCCCTTCTTGCAGTTGCTCCTTGGTAAAAAAGGCACTGTCTATTTCAGCATCCACGCAAGACAGAATACTATTCGGGATGACACTCATTTATTTTCTTCCCTTAATAATTACAACCCAAACCATTTGTATAAATTACGCAAAGTTAGCGCCAGAGGTCAGCATAGCGCTGCACCAGAAGCTCTCCCAGCTCAATTATTTCCACTGATACCTCAGAATTGGCGAACCCTCTAATGTCTCCGATTACCCAACTCTCATCGACAAGTTTAAGCCGGAGGGTGGCGGCTATCTTGTCTTCAAAGTTACGAATCACAAATATACGCTCTTCCCCCTCTATGCATCCTTCAACATATCTGTCGCCGCAGTGACGCTGGGAAATAGCCAGCCGGTGAAGTGACCACGCATCAGTCACTGGTTCGACTGTCCAATGATCGATCTGCGTATTAGGCAGAGCAGAATCCCACGTCAAATGCTGACAAACCGCCATCTTCACAATATCAGCCTTCCATTCCGCCGCTCTTTTGGTCAGATATTTCCAGCCGTTTTTTGCCTGGTTGTTGTCCAACTCAGGGTCTGTGGTGGCCAGCCAAGTAATCACCTCTACCAGTTCTGCCTCGGCAAATTGCACCAGTGTTCCTGCCGTCAATCGTTTTTCTGCTTCTTCAAGAATATGGCGCAAGGTGTAAAACTTCATCCACGCACCTCGGAAAAGAATCTCACTGTTATCTTGTTCCACAACAAGGCCGTCATGCAGAAAGAGTTCCTGAACCGGTTCCGAAATGGGTGAGCTTAATCTCAATCCAGAAAGAACCTGAAGCCATGCCAGCAAGGTGAGCCAACGCCAGTTAGATTCTTCGCCGGGGTCTTGCGAGTCCAGAACCACTCGAAAGTCATTCGCTGTGCCATTGGCGATATATCTCCAGGCTAAAGGCGTCAAGACCTCCTCTGCCAACAGCCTTTGCTTAATGGACGAAATCACTTCACCATGAGGCAACTCCACCTCATCTTCCAACATCAGGGTATAGAGCCAAATGAGATTTGAATTGTCATGTTCGATCTGAAGATATTCATCCCGGTGCTTTAAAATATTCAAGCGCCTGCTTTGAGTAACGGGCTGTCGCCATTGAGCGGCATCAAGTTGAGACAGCCTGGATGTGATCAGATCAAATGAAATACTGTTGTGCATACAGCAGATGATACGCCAGGCCAGGCTCAGTAGATGAGCAAGTGTAATTTCTGGAGCTATCTCCAGTGACCGCTATGTGTCGAAGCGGACGTTGATACCACCAAAAAATAGCTTCGCCTAACACCCTATCAGCCCACAAAAAAGGCAGCGCACATGCGCTGCCTTTTCATTACTGCGACCCGATAACTCCTAACGCACGCAATCCACGTAATACAACGTCTCGCCGTTTTCTTCCCCAACCAAGCCGTGGATGTCGCTCTCGAAGCCGGGAAATTTCTTGTTGAAATCGCGCGCGAACTTGAGATAGTCGACGATGGTCTTGTTGAAGCGCTCACCGGGAATCAACAGCGGAATACCAGGTGGGTAAGGGGTGAGCAGCACGGCGGTGATGCGCCCTTCCAGTTCGTCGATTGGCACTCGGTCAATTTCGTCATGCGCCATTCTGGCGAACGCATCGGAGGGTTTCATCGCGGGCTGCATGTCGGACAAATACATCTCGGTCGTCATCTTTGCCACGTTGTGCGTCTTGTAGGTGTCATGAATCTGTTGGCACAGGTCGTGCAGTCCGACGCGTTCATATTGCGGATGTTTGGCAGCAAATTCCGGCAGGATGCGCCAGAGCGGCTGGTTTTTGTCGTAGTCATCCTTGAATTGCTGCAATGCGGTGAGCAGCGTGTTCCAGCGGCCTTTGGTGATACCGATGGTGAACATGATGAAGAATGAATACAGCCCGCACTTCTCGACGATCACGCCATGCTCGGCGAGGTATTTGGTGACCATCGCGGCAGGAATGCCGGTCTCGTCGAAGTTGCCGTTGAGGTTGAGCCCCGGCGTGATGATGGTTGCCTTGATCGGATCGAGCATATTGAAGCCAGACACCTGCTTGCCGAAACCGTGCCATTTGTCGCCGGTTCTCAGCATCCAGTCTTCGCGCGAGCCGATGCCTTCCTCGGCGATCTTGTCTGGCCCCCACACCTTGAACCACCAATCCTTGCCGAATTCGTCGTCCACCTTGCGCATCGCGCGCCGGAAGTCCATCGCTTCGGCGATGCTCTCTTCGACCAGCGCCGTGCCACCGGGCGGCTCCATCATCGCCGCCGCCACGTCGCACGAGGCGATGATGGAATATTGCGGGCTGGTCGAGGTATGCATCAGATAGGCTTCGTTGAAGGTGTGTTTATTTAGTTTGTGTCCCTCCGGTTCATGTACCAAAATCTGCGAAGCCTGCGACAAGCCGGCCAGCAACTTGTGCGTAGACTGCGTGGAAAAAATCATCGACTCTTTGGCGCGTGGCCTGTCCTTGCCGATCGCGTGCATGTCTTTGTAAAAATCATGGAACGCCGCATGCGGCAGCCAAGCTTCGTCGAAATGCAACGTATCGATGCGCCCGTCCAGCATCCCTTTCAACATCTCCACGTTGTACACGATGCCGTCGTAGGTGCTCTGCGTGATGGTCAGGATGCGCGGTTTCTTGCCCTTGTCCTTGATGAACGGATTGGCGTCGATCTTCTTCTGGATATTGGCCATCTCAAATTCGGATTTCGGGATTGGCCCGATGATGCCGTAGTGATTGCGCGTCGGCGTGAGGAACACCGGCACTGACCCGGTCATCATGATCGAATGCAGGATGGACTTGTGGCAATTGCGATCCACCACCACGATGTCGTCGGGCGCGACGGTCGAATGCCAGACGATCTTGTTTGAAGTGGACGTGCCGTTGGTGACAAAAAATAAATGATCAGCATTAAAAATGCGCGCTGCATTGCGCTCCGACGCCGCCACCGGTCCGGTGTGATCGAGCAATTGTCCCAGCTCATCCACCGCGTTGCACACGTCAGCGCGCAGCATGTTCTCGCCGAAGAACTGGTGGAACATCTGCCCGACCGGCGATTTCAGGAACGCCACGCCGCCCGAG
>METP01000039.1 GCA_001771365.1 candidate division WOR-1 bacterium RIFCSPLOWO2_02_FULL_46_20
TTGCACCCAGTTTGAGTCCCTGAAAAGGCTGTTCAAAGTGGCGCCATTACGGCGGAAATCAGTGGCGCCTTAATGCCGAAAAGTGACAGTTATTGCTCAACACAACTACGGGCTTACCTTCCAGCTTGGGATTGAACACCCGTTCGCATGAGACATAAAAGTTATTACAATCGACCAGTGCGATAGGCATTGGCCGCCTTAGATGAATTTCTTGACCGTGGAAGTGACAACGCCCCAGACCTGCAACTCTTGACCGTCCTTGAGTTCAATGTCCTTGAAGCGAGGGTTCTCAGGCCGAAGGATCACTGTCTCACCCTGCCTAATCAGGCGCTTTACGGTGAGCTCACCATCCATAACGGCAATCACGATGTTGCCAGACTGAGGTTCGAGGGATTTATCGACAACCAGCAAATCACCATCAAATATACCTGCACCCACCATGCTACTGCCCTTGGCTCGGACGAAGAAGGTCGCTTCCTTGTTGGCGATCAGGTGTTCATCAAGGCTAAGCCGCCCTTGAATATAGTCATCAGCAGGAGAAGGAAACCCGGCAGGAACGGCGTGGCTGAACAGCGGCACATGGGCCGGCTGGGATTTCTGGGTGGGAATCAGGATGCTGGCTTGCATGGTATTCAACGAACGAAATGGGTGCTTAGCGCATACTAGAGAACGTTCGTTCTGTTGTCAATTGATTCCAAAATGCAGATGGTCATGAAGGCCTCATAGCGACCACTCAACGTTCAGATATTCAACCTGCACGTGGGCTCACTCACCAAATTAACAAGCTGTGCTGAGCGTTGTATCAGTTTGCAGTGTGACATGAAGATTACTTGACCCAAGCTTTGGGCTTGGTTAGTTACTTAGTCGCTTCAGCACCAGTGGTGCTAGCTCATCCGTAATGAAGGTTAACTCTATGACTGTAAGTATTTATTTACTCACTCATACATCGTATGAAGGAATAACCAGGCTAGTAATCATCCAATGATCTACCAGGAGAGAAGGGATAAGGATGCGCACTTTACCTTTCTCATTTTCTTCATATAAATCATACTGATAAATTCATTTGGCGTGAATATATATTCAGAGCATTAACAGTCAATGCCTACGAGTAGGTAGGTGCAACCTCATGAAAAGGAATCGTTATGGCTTCATACCATCTGAGTATCAAGAATGGAAAGCGTGGCTCTGCTGCAAACCATGCGGCCTACATCGCTCGTGTTGGAAAATATGGCGCGTGTCTGGATACACCGGACTTGGTTGCGCTGGAACATGGCAATCTACCGGAATGGGCAAATGGTGATCCCCTATATTTTTTCAAAATGTCGGATGCAGGAGAGCGCGCTAATGGTGCAGCCTACCGCGAACTAGAGATAGCTTTGCCGTCTGAGTTAACACAAGAACAGCAACAAGAATTAGCACGGGAATTTGTCGGGCAAGTGATTGGGCCGAGGCCATATCTACTCGCATTACATTCTCCTACAGCAGCATTGGGTGGTGTTCCGCAAGACCACATGCATGCAATGTTTTCAGACCGTATGCCTGACGGCATTGAGCGTCCGCCCGAGAGTTTCTTCAGTCGATTCAATCCTATTCATCCAGAACTAGGTGGCTGCAAAAAGAGCTCTGGCGGCAAGGATCGTGGCGAACTAAAAGGTGTGCTCATGGCCATTCGTGAAGACTTTGCAGAGCTACAAAACAAACACCTCAAAAAATACGGGCATCCGGCTAGGGTGGATCACCGCAGCAACCGAGATCGCGGCATTGAGACTGACGCTGAGCGTCATCTGGGTAGCGGAGGCATCAAGAGCATGACAGCCCAAGAGAAGGAGCGTTACAAAGAAAATCGTAAAGGCCTGCGGCAGGCCGTAGCTTAAATGCTCACAATCAAAAACACAGCGGTGACTCATATCAAAATGTTTAAAATTTTCGATCTGAGAGGCTGCTATTTCTGCTAATCCTGATACTCGTCGCAGGATTAGCAGAATAGCAAGTTTAATTGACATGAATTTTACATAGTTAGAGCCTAGGCTGATATAACATCGGGGGGGATGTCGGCCCACTTGGATAGATCGGGAAGAATGCAGGGTTTAATACTACCCATTGCGTTTTTCCACGATACTCGAAACGAATTCTGCCCTGCTGAGTTAGCACATACAACGCAGCCTCTCTGCGTATCTTGCTCTGACGCAATTGGTTGGGCCCTAACTGAGCGATATCGTTTTTCATCATCCCCGAGCGACCAGGATAGCGATGACACTGATCGTTGAACCAGCGCTCCAATTCTTGGGCATCTAGAATCTCGATAGGGACTTCAGGCGCAGAGGCAAAGAGCCTCTTGAATTCGTGCATGTACCAGCTGCAAACAGCAGCTGCACGATCCATTGTGTCCAGAGAAATATCGCCCTGATTTCCTTCGAAATAGTGAAAAAGCGCGGCCACCCTAGCCAAGTTGTCGGCAATTTTCGATGCGCCATCCTTTACGTCAGCCAAATATCTCCCCGCGATCAGATCACCTTCAACCTGATTGTAAAAGTAAGTCCAACTTGACTGAGCCTCTGGCGAAAATTTCAACGTAGTGCGAGCTGATGGATTTTGTGAGGCATCAGGTAAAGTGCTATCCAAGATTTGGGTCAATCGATCTTGGAAGGCGGATAGGTTCAGCCATGAAGGATTTACACTTTGGATGAATCGTGTTCCCTGTGTCGAATAAGGGCATGCAAACATAAATCGTGCCCCAAGGCCATTGTCACGAAACAGCGCTCCTTGTTTTGACAGAAATTTAGCCAGCGTTTTAGGCTGCACCATAATGGAAACCGTAAGCCTCGCATCTCTAACGATGTAACTGTGAGAGGTCTTCCTGCTTACATGTAACGAATCTCCATCCCATAATTTGTTAAGCATTCCAGGATTGCGGGTTGTGCGACTATCAAATACGACTCCACCTTCATCGGACATAATTCCTGCGCTTGGCCACTTGCTGTAAAGGTCAAAGGCGATAGACTCAGGCGTGGCATCCGAGAATATAAGCTGCGGGATTTTGGGTTCAATTGGTTCGCAGGCTTCAATTTCACGGAGGCTATTTTCAAGATCAGAGCACATCAGTCTCTCCCACTTTTTTTGCGCTCGCTCGAATGGCAAGCAAAATTCCTTTACGCTTTTCCTTCCAAGCCGCTTTCTCCGCCCGATATTTTTCAAGATGGGGCTTCATTGCAATAGCCTGACGTGCTTCAAAATCTCGAATTGGTTTTGAAAAAAGCTTATCCACCGTAGATTTGCGTTCTCCAGACTCTGCAATCGTCAGTAAAAAAAGACTACATGGTCCTGATAGGCCATCACTGCGGCAGACGTCCACTTTTGACTGGATCGCCAAAGAAATCGCGCCAAGTAATGACGATGCGATGAGAGGGAGTGGCGCTTGCGTGTTTCGCTGAACTTCCATCAGTGCGTTATATGCAACCGGCGGAAAAGCCTCGACAGGAAATGGCTGGGGATATGTCGGATTCATTATTGGGCCTCCCGCGCGTTAATCCGAGCTGAAATCCACTCCCCAACTTCAAACTCGACAAATCCAATGGCATTCACGCCCAGCTTTACGGGCTTCGGAAATGTTGCGTCGAACCGTGGCGAACGCCGGTTGAGACGGTCGTAAATCGAGGATTTAGAAAGCCCTATACGCTTTTCAACCTCTTTGCGCCGCAATATGGCTGGGAATTTTTGATGTAGCTCATTCATTCTGACTCCTCCTTCTTGGTTAAATGGGAGGCGAATGATTAGCTATTACTCTTGGAATGCAAAGATGGAAATAGTTCGAATGAAAATGGTTGAAGTATTTTTTCCATCTCCAACCCCATGATAAAACACACATATATTAGCCCAACCAATAGCGTCAAACTTTGTCAGAAGACTGGACGTTATAAGCAAGGTTTTTCTGCCGAGCTAACAAGCTCCTATTCATCAGCGATTAAAATCGCTCATTATCCTTTCTCCTCCCACCTTTGGGCGCATACTCTGGTCGAATTATTGAGCAGCCTACCGACGCCATATTTTCACTAAAACCTTTTTCTCTCAATTTAGCAATTACGACTGAATTGTCTGGCTGGGTATCTCGCTGCTTAGGATCTGCATTTCTCCACATTTTTTCTGCTACCCCGATCAGATCAAAAAGTTTCTTAAATTCTTTAGGGGGTAAGCAAGCGTAGGCCGTTACCTCATTTCCATCAGGAGCTTGATTAAAATCGTTGCTGAGGGCCAACTTCTCTTTTAACTGATGTAGTGACTCCTTAAATACAATCAAGTTGGCCTTCGAAATGTACACTGAACTGCCCCTGTCCGGTGATGCGCCATGAGTTTCTGGAAATTCCCAACCAAAGGAACCTTTCGGCTTGCCAACCGTTATCCACACATGCTCGGGGTCTTCAATATTTATGCATTCATTGCTAGGCGAAATCTTCTTTATTATCGAGATTTCTTGGTTGCTCTGTACTTGCAGGTAATATCCGTGTGGGAATTCGCTTTGACGCGTCTCGCCATTTGTTTCAACTTTCTGGCAATAGCTTGGCTTTAGTTCAAGAAATGTTGGATATATCTCCTGAGTAACACTTGCACCTATCCGTCCTGGAAGGACTTTTTTTTGCCAATTGGTAACAGTTAGATATTCTGGAAGAGCGACAACCAACGGAATCCTCCCTTGTGCCCCGTAATGCAGTAAGTCGTTTTCGGATACCCCCAACAACGCGGCTGCATCAACAAGAAAAAAGTATGCTCGACTCATAATTCGCGATTCAAAAATTGGACAGAACTAATTTAGATACCTAACTGCGAGCAGCATACCTCACAAAAATACGCTTATGAAGCTACATTGCTCCATCAAACTTTCGCCTTCTATTTACCTGCCGCTGCTGCAACTAAGCAAACTAAGCAGCCCGCCTGAAATTCGCCCTAATGACCGTAGCTTCACTCGCGATGCCGTCCAAGGTATCTGCCCAGTATCGCAGAATCTCAGCGCGAAGTTGCTTATAGTTATTGTTGTACACTCCAGCCATGCCTCTGATTTTATTTGCCAGCACAGCTTCAATAGCTTCTGACGGAAATTTTCCTAGTCCATTCAGATAGGTCGATACGGTGTGTCGGTGGTCGTGAATAACATAATCCGAGATTTCCCCCTGCGACACAAGCAGCCCGGTGCGGCTCTCCTAAATTATTGCCGTTCATGCACCGCTTTACGTTTGTTGGCATTGGAAATACCCACTCGCTCTCTTTACCCAAGCACCGAATGTCGATGACTAATATATGAGCGGAGTCCGATTTAGTGGATGGGCAAGTCGTTTTCGCAGGGGAAGGAGCAGCTCATAACTTGACGAAGGTTGGCCAGAATGAGCTCAACGCGCGATATGTTGCGAAATAATTGTGGCAGCTTCACAAGCTTGGGGGCAACTTTGGGGGCAACATACAAAAACAAACTAACTAAACCTATAACCCATTAGGGTTTGCGCTCTTTATTAGGTAGACGCCGTCACCAAAACCTAGAAAAGCCCGGCCTTATCCGCCGGGCTTTTTCTTCGCCAAACGCCACTAATACCCAATAAATACA
>METP01000040.1:0-60935 GCA_001771365.1 candidate division WOR-1 bacterium RIFCSPLOWO2_02_FULL_46_20
GGCCATGCTGATCCCTCCTGAAGGTTTAAAAGTAAAAGGCTACCGCATCTGGACCGTAGGCGACGATATCGCCTGGATGCAAATTGATAGCGACGGCAAGCTTTGGGCTATTAATCCGGAAAACGGCTTATTTGGCGTAGCCCCCGGCACCAATACCCAAACCAACCCAACTATTATGGCTGCGATTAAAAAAGATACTATATATACCAACGTCCTGCTCAAACCCGATATGACTGTCTGGTGGGAAGGCGGAGATCCGCCGGTGCCCAAAGAGGGGATCAACTGGCAGGGCAAGCCCTGGAAGCCGGGTACAGTTGACGAACACGGCGCGCCTAAAGTCGGCGCCCATCCAAACGCCAGATTTACCGTGCCAATCAAAAATGTTCCCAGTATTACCAACCGCCTGGAACACCATCATGGCGTTCCTATCTCAGCAATTATTTTTGGCGGCCGCCGCGAACATCTGGCCCCTTTAGTCTACGAATCATTTAACTGGCAGCACGGGGTTTTTGTCGGTGCCACCATGGCATCAGAAAGAACAGCCGCCCAATTTGGCAAGATTGGCGAAGTCAGGCGTGACCCCATGGCCATGCTCCCTTTTTGCGGCTACAACATGGGTGATTATTTCGGGCATTGGCTAAAGCTCGGCAAAAAGATGTCCCCTCCCCCAAAGATTTTCCATGTCAACTGGTTTAGAAAAGATGCCAACGGCAAGTTCCTGTGGCCCGGATTCGGAGATAATTTAAGGGTTCTAGAATGGATCATTGAGCGCTGCCGCGGCACGGTTAGGGCCAGGGAAACAGCCATTGGCTACCTGCCTAACGAAAAAGATATTGACTTAACCGGATTAAAATTGCCGGACCAAAACATGAAAAAACTTTTTGCCATTGATAAAAATGACTGGGCGGACGAGCTTAAGGGTATTGCCGAATTCTTCGCTGGATTCGGCGGCGATCTGCCAAAAGAAATGCAAGCCGAGTATAGGGCTCTGAAAAAACGGCTGGGTTAACTATGCCCGAAATCCGGCTCCAAAAATACTGCTCGGAAAATGGGTTGGCCTCTCGACGCAAGGCTGAAGAATATATTAAAAAAGGCTGGATCAAAGTCAACGGCCGGGTTGTTACCGAGCTGGGCACAAAAATTGATCCGGAAAACGACAGGGTTGAACTCTGCCTAAAAGCCAAACAAGAACAACAAAGATTTAACTACGTCTTGCTTAATAAACCAACCGGTTATGTGACAAATCTCCCTCAAAGCGGTGAAAAAGAGGCCAAAGAACTTTTACCCGCTAATTTTAGGGACCTAAATCCCGTCGGCCGACTGGACAAAGACTCAGAAGGGCTCCTCTTGTTTACCAATGACGGCGTTGTCGCCCATCGCCTGTCCTCCCCCGCGTTTGAACACGACAAAGAATACGAAGTAACGGTTGATAAGCCTATTGCCAGTGGCGTACTGGCTAAATATCGGCGGGGATTGGTAATTCTCGGAGAAAAAACAAAACCAGTTGAAGTTATAAAACTAAGAGGAACAACTTACACCTTTATTTTGCGAGAGGGGAAAAACCGGCAAATCAGGCGGATGGCAAACAAATTTCACTATCGGGTGCTAAAATTAAAAAGAACCAGGCTCTGGCGCTTAAATCTTGGCAATTTAAAAACCGGTCAGCACAGGTCATTGTCAAATAAAGAAAGGGAAGAATTACTGGCTACATTAAAAACTTAGAAAAACTTATCGACGGAAATATAGCGGGGGTGGGATTTTGTCCTGGTTGGAAGTTATCCGTCCCACACTTATTACGATTAAATTGTATCAAGAACCGTGTAAACCAGCAAGCAAAAATGTAGTTGTTAATATTAACTCCTCATTCATCAAGGCTTAGACAGGAAAGGAAGCAATTCACCAACACCTAAAATCATTGTGCCAATAGCCGGGATCAAAAGCATAGACCAGAGAGCTGTTGTTTGCGCCCTCAATTTTTTCGATTCCAACAGTTTGCGGCCCATGTGTACCCAGCCCTCTAAACAAGGATAAAAGCACATTGTCTATTTCCGGCACTTGAACGCTATATTGCTTATAAAATGTTTTTAACCGCGGATAAGACAACGAGGTAATAATCCTAAATTCCACATAATAATCACCATGCTTACTGCAGGGTCCAAGATTGCCGAATTTCTTGATAAGCGGACCAACTCTTTTCGTTTGGGGAGGAAGCGGCATTCTATTCATCTGACCAGCAAAAGAATTTAAGCGATAATTATTAAGCAGATAAGGAAAAGGGAAACCCGCTACCCATAATAAACCAGTAATTACTATAATAACTGTAAACAGAAAAAGTCTTTTCATAACAGGATTGACTTTGCCATTTGGTAAAACTCGGTTGTCTGTGTTGGTTTGCTTATTACTCTAATTATTATTTCCATATCGCAATGATAACAGAATTGAAGTTAGTGTCAAGCGGAATGGGTGAAATTTCTCGTCATTAATCACGATAAACGGCCAAAGGACGAGCCGTTATTGTTGACGTCCGAAATGCCGATATTGCTGTAGCGTATTGCAATCTGAAGCGATAAACGATATAATCGTATCACATAATGAAGCGATTAATCTGGCTAATCGCTTCAGAGGGGTGCCTGAATGAAATATATTTGGGAGCGCAAGAAGTGGTTTGATTTTGAGTATGACGAAACAGCCCTGCTTAAGCCCTTGAGCCAGCTGCGGGTCCTGGAGGGGAAATTATTGGGACGCGTCGCTTCCCTGGACATCAAGCTGGAGACAGAGGCCCAGGCTGATATTTTAGTCGAAGAAACCGTTCGCACCGCGGAAATTGAAGGACAAAAACTTGATCGTGAAGCGGTCCGTTCGTCGGTGGCCCTTAAGCTCGGGTTACCGCGAGGGATCGGCGTCCACGACAGAAACATTGACGGACTGGTGGATGTGCTGCTGGACGCGGTTCGTTTCCATGAAAAGCCTTTGACCTTGGAGCGGCTTAATGGTTGGCAGGCGGCCTTATTCCCCTCAGGTTATTCAGGTTTAAGAAAGATCAAAACGGGAAAATTGAGGGGCAAAGAGCCAATGCAAGTGGTGTCCGGTTCCATCGGCAGAGAAAAGGTGCACTTTGAGGCGATCCCCGGGGAACGCCTCCATGAAGAAATGCGGCTTTTCCTGAAGTGGTGGGAGACCTCGCGTGGCAGCCTGGACGGTATGCTGCGCGCGGCCGCGGCCCATTTGCGTTTTGTCACGATCCATCCTTATGAAGACGGCAATGGGCGTTTAGCCAGGGCGCTAACAGATATGGCCCTGGCCCAGGATGAAAAATTAAAGGTCAGGTATTACAGCGTCTCGTCGCAGATCATGCGCGCCAGGAACGAATATTACCAGATCTTGGAGGATGTGCAGCGCGGTCGCGTCAGCGCGACCGAATGGTATTTATGGTTCATCAAATGCGTGTTCGCGTCCATCAACCATTCGGAGGACAGTATTGCCAATGTGTTCAGGCGGGTTGAATTTTGGAATCAGCACGCGGCAGCGCAATTAAACGCGCGCCAGAAAAAAATCATCAGCCGCGTCTTAGAGGCGGGCCCCGGGAATTTTACCGGCGGTTTATCAACGCGCAAATACGTGAGCATCGCTAAAACCAGCCGCGCCACGGCCTTCCGCGAGATCGCCGATCTCCTGGACAAAAAAATCCTGCGCCAATTGCCCGGCAAGGGCCGCAGCGTCCACTATGACCTGATCTGGCCGCGAAAAAACGAGGAATAAGCTTAATCAGCTAATTTTTAGTTAAGTAGCGGGGGGCCGTTTTTGCCTTGGTTGGAAACCATCCGGCCTACCACACTTATTGCGATAAAATTATATCAGGAACCGTATAAACCGGCAAGTAAAATGCAATTATAAGCTTTAGTCCTCATTTTGCCTAATCGTATGCCATAATTGCAAAAAAGGAAGTGGCATTTTTATGTCAAATTATTTATCAATAAAAAATAAATTTAATTTACCCCCCAAGCTATCTCAGGCTGTTCTATTTTCTATTATCGAAGAAAAAAACGCAACAAGAAGAAAATATAAGGTATGTTGGGTGGTAAATTATGATAAGCAAGCAATTCTATCTGCTCCATAGAGGCGATGCTGCTTATTCAAGAAGTCCGATCTTTATCATCGCGGTTTCGGGCTCTGTTTGAACAATTTCCAGCGTTATATTTTGCCCATACCTAAATTGTGTTGCAGCGATTTGTTTTATCTGCCCCAGCGGCTGGTTCAGATCAACTCTTAATTTCTCCAAGATCGGAGCTCTGCTCTTTAAGTCATTATACGCAAAGGCCGTATCAATGACAATTTTCTCCGGCTCATCAAACAATTCTTCCGTCCGAGAAAGGATCGCCAGCAGGTTCACCAGTTGCGGCAAATATTCTACCTTAACCGGGGTAAAATAAGATGAGCCAATTGCAATCTCCGGGGTGACAATATCTTTAAGCAGCGGCCAACACCAGAAATATGCTCGGTCGAGCAGACGGCGAAAACCTTGTGAGCGGTTTAAGCCGGTTTCGCCAATCAGTTTGTCAAGCCGTGTAAAATCGCCTTCCTCCAGCCAGACATAATTGCACGGGCCAAAAAGTTGCTGCAGCCTGTCCTGATCAGACAATTTAACTCCCTCTTGAACAAAACGCTGATATCTTTGCAGCAATCTTGAAAAAAGAATGCTGTGGAATTTATCGCCGATCGGCTTGGCAGCGGAATCAAGGGAATTAACAACGATCAAAGTTGATTTTTGCGCCCCGGTGAAAAGCTCCATCAAGTCGGCAAAATAAAGAAAGTCGATATCCGTAAAAAAGCCGTGATACCGGATAATGAATTCGACCCTTTTCCTGCTGACCGGCGGCTGAAGTCCAAGCTCCAGCCATAGTGCGTCATTCGATTTCAGAAATTGATAGCCGGCTTCAGAATGATTGCCGCCGGTATCTACGGCATAGCCGATATCATGCAAACGCATGCCGGTTTCCAAGGAAAACCGATCGGCAGAGCAAAGCGCTTCCAGGTTTTCCCTAACCCAGCGGATATGACCCAGATATTTCTGATGATCTTCATATCGGCGGTTTTCCGGCAGAAGTGCGTGATAGAAAGCGCCTATTCTGCCCCCTTCAAGATGATGAAATAATTCAACCGTCCTTTTTACATGAGCAAGTCGGTTCGCAGCAATGCCCAAAGACCTCTGTACCTGCCAGATCAGCCGCCGTTCTCGATATGAAAGAGTAATTGCGTTGGGTTTCATTGCAGTATTCCCATGTATTTATCGACCGATTTTGCTCAAAATTGCACACATTATAGAATATGAGCTGGGCTATATAAGTAGATCGTGGGCAGGGGCGAGGGGGGCAAGCAGGAGTAAAAAAGACGATTACCTAATCATCGCCGACAATTGCTTGGCTAGATTATTCAGGGCTCGGTAAAATATCTCGTATTTTTCGGCACTGATAAGTTTCTTTGCCACGAATATCTGAAGACAGGCAACACACTCATAAACCGATCCTCTGGCCATAACATAGAAATTCTTCTTGTCTGATTTGTGGAATCTGCCTGCGCCTTCGGCAATATTTAAGGCAATTGAAGTTGACGCGCGCTGAAGCTGATCAATTATCCTAACGTTTCCTTTTTGGGTAACTGACTCCAAAAAGCTATCAACCTCTTGGATAAATTTTATCGCGTCTTTATAAACGGGGAAATCTTCAAAATCGAAAGGCATAGTGGGTTAATTATAACATTTTACCTTGTCCTCGTACTTGACCTTGTCCTATAAAAATCCGAACAGAGAACAAGGACTAGGACAAGGAGATAAAAATCCTCACTTCGTTCGGATTTTTATCTAGCGGGGGTGGGATTTGAACCCACGGCCTTCAGGTTATGAGCCTGACGAGCTTCCAGGCTGCTCCACCCCGCGTCGCTTGTGCTATAATTGTACCATGATTGAACTCAACGTTCAACACGACCTCAAGATGAGCCTGGAACTCGCGCTCTCCCCTCGCCTGCTTCAAATGCTCAAAGTCTTAAGCCTGCCTTACAACGAATTGGTCGACAAAATCATCCAGGAGACCGAAGAAAACCCGGTGCTTGAAGTTGAGCGGCAGGATGAATATGCTGAATTTATCAAATATCTGGCTTCGGACAAAAAGATCAAGAATCAAATTGATTTTACGGAAATGCCGGGGTTGGAGAATATCGGCAATGTCGAAAAAAGCCTGGAAGATCACCTGCTGGAACAGCTGGAACTCGAAGACCTGGAAGGACTTCATTACAAAATCGCTAAAAGTATCATTGAAAATATCGATAATTTTGGTTTCGTCATAAATTACACCAAACTTCGCGAAAAAATCATGAAGGAGTTCGCTGTTTCCCGCCCCACAGTAGACAAAGTCTTAAAAATCATCCAGACTTTTGAGCCGGATGGAGTCGGCGCCAGAAATCTAAAAGAATGTCTATTGATTCAGATTAACGAATATCACTTTGACAATAAGGCTCTGCAGCAAGTTTTGAGCCAGGCCGTAGAAAACCATTTGGAAGATTTGGCCCAGGATAATTACAAAAAAATAGCCGGAGCACTGGGTCTGACAGAAAATGGTGTCGTCGAAATTAAAAATTTCTTAAAAAACAACCTCAATGCCAACCCGGCCTCTGCTTTTGGCGGAGAAAACAGGCATGTTATCCCCTCTTTTGCCGTTGAAAAAGCCGACTCGGGTTACAAATTAATTAATCTGGAAACCCGTTACGGCCCCACGATAAACATATCGGATTATTACCTTAAAATGCTTAACAATCCAAAGACTGACGAAAAAACCAGGGAATTTCTCAAGGCCAAGCTCAAGACCGCCAAAAACCTGATTGAAGATTTTGCCAAAAGAGGTGAAACTTTACAAAAGATAGTCCGAAGAATAGTCGACTCCCAGGAAGAGTTCCTAAGCCGGGGGATTATCTGGCTGCGACCTTTGGCACAAAAAGAGCTGGCCGACGAGTTTGGGTTGCATCCGTCGACAATATCGAGAACGGTAGCCGCGAAGTATATCCAAACTCCGCAAGGGCTTTTTCCGCTAAAGGCCTTATGTCCCAGGGGACCCAAGGGTTTAACCGTCATCAGGATTAAAGCCCTGCTGGCCGGCATAGTAAAAAATGAGGCTAAAGCAAAGCCCTTAACCGACGCTCAAATTATGGTCATAATGAAACAGCAAGGGGCAAAGATCGATCGCCGAACCGTGGCTTATTATCGTAAGGAATTAAAAATTCCATCATCTAGCGAGAGGCAGTGTCATGAAAAAGAGTAAAAAAATAGGCAGCATTTTAGTCGTCGATGACGAAAAAAGCATGCGTGACTCAATGAACATGCTGCTACGCGACAATTATAATGTCCACATGGCTAAATCCGGCAAAGAAGCCATCAAGAGCGTAAAAAACCACAATATTGATCTCGTCCTTTTGGATATCCGCCTCCCTGAGATTGACGGTATTGAAGTTTTAAAGATTATCAAGGGAATTGACGACTCCATCGAAGTCATCATGGTGACCGCCGTCATCCTGGTCAAGCAGGCGGTAGAGGCTATCCGCATGGGCGCTTACGACTACATTACAAAACCGTTTGATATAGACGCGCTGCAAGACCAAGTGTCCAAAGCTTTTGAAAAAAGAGCCTTGCAGCAAGAAAACATTCTATTGCGTAAAATGATTGAGAAAGATTACCAGTTTGAAAAGATCGTCGGCAAGAGCAAAGAGATTCGGGAAGTCTTTAAGGTCATTGATGATGTGGCGCGCAGCAATGCCAGCGTTTTACTTACAGGAGAATCCGGAACTGGAAAGGAGTTGGTTGCTCGAGCCATTCATAACCGCAGCCCTCGCAAAGACAAGCTGTTGGTGGCAATCAATTGTGCCGCTATTCCAGAAAATCTCCTCGAGTCAGAGCTGTTTGGCCACGAACGTGGTTCTTTTACCGGCGCAACGGAGCGTCAAATCGGCAAATTTGAGATTGCCAACGGGGGGACTCTCTTCATGGACGAAATTGGCTCTATGCCCATGGCTATGCAAGCCAAGCTGCTGCGTGTTATCCAGGAAAAAGAGATCGAGCGCATTGGCGCGGGCCATTGCACTTCAATTGATGTTCGTATCATTTCGGCTACCAACTCAAATTTGCAGGCTGCCATAAAGAAATACAAATTTAGAGAGGATCTTTTTTATCGTCTAAATGTTATACCCATCCACCTCCCTCCCTTGAGAGAAAGAAGGGAAGATATCCCATTATTGGCCAACCACTTCCTGCACAAATATAACCGCGAATTTGGCAAAAAGATTAAAAACATTAAAAAAGAGGCCATGGATTTAATGGCCATCTATGATTGGCCGGGCAACATTCGTGAGCTGGAGAATTTAATTGAACGCTTATCCGTTTTGTGTAAAGACAAATATATTGACGCAAACAGGCTCCCCTCAGAAATCAAAGGGGCGTTTGGCGCCAGGGCTGTCACTCGAGACGCTTCACTTTTTGAGGCTGTCCAAAAGTTTGAAGCCGAATTTATCCGCACTGCCTTGCGGCAGACTAGCGGCAGAAAAGGCAAAACCGCCCAATTGCTCGGCATCCACAGGAATACACTTATTAATCTTGAAAGAAAATTTGGCCTCAAGCAAAAACGCTTAAATTAGTGTGCGATTTGCCCCCGGATAAACTTGCTTTGCCCATCAACATATGCTAAATTTACTCTCTGAGCGTGGTAATAAATTTGCTGTTATTGCCACAGAGGTGATTAAAATGGTGACTGAATTTAGTCCCACCGCCAGGAACAGAACAACCAAAGAATGGACCCCGGCCAGGGAATTTCTGCCTATTATTTTGGGGAAACAAATCGGCGGAGAATTAAAAGGCAAAGAGCTGGAAAAGCTGGCGCTTTTTGAAAAGGGCTTAGCCAATGAGCTTAAACAAGATGACACAATTGAACAAGCCATTACAAAGATTGTCAGGATGGCCGTGGCCGCGGAGTTTGGGGCGTCATTAGTAGCCGCCTCTGGCGCCAAACAAATGGTCGCGACAATAGCCCGGGGTATCTTGAATGATTCAGAACTACGCAAACAAGCGCTGATCATTGTCGATCGCTTTGCCCATGCATAATATTTTAATCGTCGACGATGAGTATTCCATCAGGGAATCCTTCTCTTTAATCCTCGAAGGAACCCACAAAATATTATTAGCGGCATCCGGAGAGGTCGCGCTCAAAACAATAGCTGACCAGAAAGTTGACATGGCCTTTCTGGATATTCGTATGCCGGGCATGAATGGCCTGGAAACCCTCAAAAGGATTAAAGAGATTGACCCGGATATTGAAGTCGTTATGGTCACGGCAGTCAACGACGTGCAAAAAGCCAGTGAAGCCATCAAGCTCGGGGCGCGCGATTATGTAATTAAACCTTTCGATGTGGACCATATCACCAAACTGGCTCAACAAATCCTAAGGAAAAAAAGCATTCAGCAACAAAGCGAAAAAATTCAAAACATAGCCGGACTAAAACTACCTGAACTTATCGGCCCAGGCGAAAAAATACTGGCGGTTATAAAATCCCTTGGCGAGATCAAAGACCATGAGCGTGTGCTCATTAGCGGGGAAACTGGCACAGAGAAAGAAACTATCGCCCAAATTATTCACGCTAAAAGCAGTCAGAGCACCCTGCCCTACCAGGCCACGCAGCTCTCCAGCCTAATGACACCAGCCAGGATAAAAGCTTTGCTTTTTGGCTGGGGCAAAGGGGAGAGCACCGTCGCGCTTGATGCCAAAAGCGGGCTTATTGAGCAGGTTAAAGGCGGAACACTTTTTATAGATAACATCGAAACCCTGCCGGCAGAAATTTTTAAAACAATTTCTTCATTAGAATTTTCTCGCAGCGATGATTCAACAAAAATACCCCTCAAGGCGCGCCTTATTTGCGGTTCCAGTTCTAATCTGGAAAGCACTATGCAGGCTTTCTTTGCTCAAGCTCACATCCAGGTTCCTGCCTTGCGCGAAAGAAACTCAGACATCCCCTTTCTCATCAATCATTTTGTTGAACAATACGGCACACAGTATGGCCAGGATACCAGGATCAGCACCGAAGCCCTGAAAGCTTTGAACAGTTACACCTGGCCAGGCAATACGCAACAATTAGCAAGTGTAATCAAACGGCTTGTCCTTTGTTCTTCGACAGGAAAAGTAGATGTGGACGACCTGCCCCTCGATATCCTCCTTAAAACCAGCGAAGCAGCCGGCAGCAATTTTATTTCCGCTTTTGAAAAAGAATATATTCGCGCTACATACAAAAAGTGTGGCAAGAACAAAGAAAAAGCTGCCAACCTCCTGGAAATTAACCCCTATTTGCTGGAAACAAAGTTGTAAGCAACCTGCCCGGAGCCGGAGTCGAACCGGCACGGCTTATGCAACCGAGGGATTTTAAGTCCCTTGCGTCTACCAATTCCGCCACCCGGGCAAAGAGAAACTACGGCACAAGGCGTTTTTTCTTCTTGATGCCCTGCTTAGTTTCAATATTACGCTTCCAGTCCTGCAGCTTTTCATCGCTCTGCTTCAAAAACTGGGTGATCTTATCTTCAAAAGTCCCGGGGGTTGGCCTATCCTTCTGATCCCTTGGAGTTCTTCTCCTCATCATCGTCTGCTGCTGTTGCTGCTGCCACTCCGGTTTTCCAACCTGTTTCATAGAAAGGTCGTATTTTCCTGTCTTGGCAGAACCTAATACTTTAACTTTAACCGTATCCCCCACATTAAGATGCTTACTTATGTCTTTCACATAAGTATCCGCTATCTGGGAGATATGAACCAAACCAGCATTGCCTTCGGGCAATTCGACAAACGCGCCAAACGCCGCCAGACCCGTTACTTTTCCTTCAATTTCTGATCCAATATCAATCGGCAAACTCGTTTCACCTCCCAATAACTTTATAAGCTTTTTCGGCTTTTTTGACGAATCCTAACCTGGTTCTGGCAAGTTCTTCAATCAACCTGTCGCCCTGCAACCTATTCAACCTATCGGTTAAATAATGATCCCGCTCGTTGCCCTGTTCGATATCAATCGTAACCCGTTGAATCTGTTGCTTTAATTCCAGATTATTCATTATATCCTGTCGGATAAAAAAAATAAAGTAAATGATAATCAGGATAAATAATATAAGACCTAATCTATTCATTGATTACAAAAACATACCCAGATACCAGACTAGAATCTTCTGGCCAAAAAACAAAGTGATTACACCTCCGGCGGCCAGAGCCGGGCCAAAGGGGACATAGTCCCCCATTTTCACCTTGCCAAACCCCAGCAAGACTAAGGCAACTATCGCTGCCAATAAATAAGCCAGAAAGAGCGCCAGCCACAACCCCCGCCAACCAAAGGCTGCCCCTAACATAGCACCTAAATATAAGTCCCCTTCTCCCATAGCGTCTTTTTTAAATAACATTTTGCCCACGGAACCTATTAAGTAAAGAATAAAAAAACCCAGCCCCGCGCCAATAAGCGCGGACAGAAAAAGATTCAACCCCCCGGAAAGATTAAACAGCAAACCGACGGCAACACCTAAATAACTCGCCACGCTTGGAATAACTTGATGCTCCAAATCAACAAAAAAGATAACTATCAAAAGCGACAGAAAAATCAGAGAAAAAGCAAAGGCAAAAGAAGACGTAAGCGGCGGGAAAGCTAAAGCGGAAGCAACGAATACACCCCCGCTTATAGTTTCAACTAATGGATAACGAAAAGAGACCGCCGCCTGGCAATACCCGCATGTCCCTCTTATGAGAAAATAACCAATAATGGGGATTAAGTCAATTACGCCCAACCTATGATTACAGTGGGGACAATGCGAACCCGGAAAAACAATCGATTCTTCACGCGGCATACGGTGGATACACACATTTAGAAAACTGCCAACAAACGCTCCGATAATAAAAAGAGAGATTAAATACATTCTGTTTTTAAGCCGGCGCACATCCTTGACATTAGAATACCGTGATTATATAGTAATTTAAGGCTGAAGTCAAAATCTGACGCCTCGAGGAAATAAGCAAAAATGCCCCTGCCAAATTATTTAGTTAAAAAGATTCCCAAACTACGGAATATTCGCAAAATCAGGCGAATAATTGATGATTGCCACATCAACTCCGTGTGCGAATCTGCCAAATGCCCGAATATCGGCGAGTGTTTTTCTCAGAATACTTTAACCTTTATGATACTGGGTGATATTTGCACCCGCCATTGCCGATTTTGCGGCGTGGCCAAAGGTTCGCCTCTATCCGTTGATCCTGAGGAACCGCAAAGAATTGCCCGGGCTGTCAAAAAACTCGGTTTGAAATATGTCGTTGTCACTTCAGTAACGCGCGATGATCTGGCTGATGGCGGGGCAAGTCAATTCGCCGAAGTCCTCTTACAACTCCAAACTTCCAACTCCGCGCTCCGAACCGAAGTCCTTATTCCCGATTTTCAAGGAAATAAAGCTGCTCTACAGACAGTTCTTGCTGCCAAGCCCTTTGTCCTCAATCACAATATTGAAACCATTCCCAGACTATATTTAACCATTCGGCCGGAGGCTGGCTTCAGGCGCTCTTTGGAACTTTTGTCCTGGGTAAAACGTCAAAAATCGAGCATTTACACAAAGAGCGGCTTTATGGTAGGATTGGGTGAGAAAAAAGAAGAGATTTTTGATGTCCTGATAGAGCTACGTTCCGCGGGGTGCGACGTAGTTACCATAGGACAGTATCTGGCGCCGACCAGGGCGCATTTTCAGGTGCAAAGGTTTGTCGAACCGGATGAGTTTTGCGAATATGAATCTTTTGGCAAAAAAATGGGCTTAAAGGTTTTTGCCGGACCCTTTGTGCGCAGTTCATACCGCGCGGGAGAAATTGTTAAATGAAACAGTCTGAACGATTGGCAAAATTACCGGTTTATGTTTTTGCTTTGCTGGATAAACTTAAGGCCGAAGCACGAGCTCAGGGTAAGGATTTAATCGATTTGACCATTGGCTCACCCAGCCACCTGCCGCCCAAAGAGGCCATCGACGCTCAGACTAAAGCACTCAAAGATCCTGCTTGCCATAAATACTCCAGTTTTGAAGGGGATCCCGCTTTTATTGCTGCAGTAATAGATTGGTGTAAAAACCAATACAATATTGACATAAAAAAGGATGAAGTTGTAATCCTGGTTGGCAGCAAGGAAGGCCTGGCTCATTTTTATCTTGCTTATCTCAACCCGGGCGACACAATCTTGGTTCCCATGCCTATTTATCCATCACACTTTAGGGCGCCTCTGCTTGTTGGCGGAGTGACAGAGATAATGCCAACCGATGAAAAGAATAATTTTCTGCCTGACCTGGATAAAATTGATACAAAGGTAGCTGATCGGGCTAAGATTATCACCCTTACCTATCCTACAAACCCTACGGCAGCGGTTGCGCCAAAAGAATTTTTTGCCAAAGCCGTGCAATTTGCCAAAAAACACGATTTAATCCTTATTCACGACTTTGCCTACGCAGAATTATACTTCGAAGGTAAAAAACCTGTTTCTTGTCTGTCAATTCCGGGCGCAAAAGACGTTTGCATTGAATTCCATAGCCTGTCAAAAACCTTTGGCATGGCTGGCTGGCGTCTTGGGTTTGCCGTGGGAAACGCGGCGCTTGTCGGCTCGCTAAAAAGCATTAAGACCAATTTGGACTATGGTCCTTTTGGCGCAACGGTAAAAGCTGGCATAGCCGCTTTAAAAGTAAAAGGTAGTTATTTAAAAAAAATGCGCGCCGGTTATCAAAAAAAACGGGATATTGTTGTGGAGGGCCTAAATTGTCTGGGCTGGAAACTTAAGAAACCTCAAGCAACTTTTTACCTTTGGGTCCCGGTGCCCAAAGGCTTTACTTCCATGTCCTTTGTTGAGCATCTTATGGATAAAACGGGGGTGGTTGTTTCTCCCGGCACCGGCTTTGGCGACTCGGGTGAGGGCTTTGTGCGTTTTGCCTTAGTCGAAAGTGATGAAAAGATAAAAGAGACCGTTTCACGACTAAAAAAGGCAGGCATCAGGTACAATGGTTAAACCAATTATCGGTCTTACTATGGGAGATCCGGCTGGGATTGGCCCCGAAATCTGTGCTCGGGCGTTAACCAACTATGAAATCCAGGCCATTGCCAATTGTCTGATTGTCGGCGACCGCAAATCAATCCGCGAAGGCATAAAAGTTTCCAAAATTCCTGACATTGAGATTAACTCTATTAATAATGTTTCTGAAGCAAAATTCCGCCGCGGCACGATTGACGTATTAGATCTTAACAATGTAAACGTGTCACGCCTCAAGGTCGGACAGGTCTCAAAGGCGGCCGGCAAAGCCTCGGTTGAGTATATTGAAAAAGCAATCCAACTTGCTAAAGATGGAAAGATTGACGCTATGGTTACCGGACCGATAAATAAAGAAGCCGCGGCAAAAGCCGGTTGTAAATTCAAAGGGCACACTGAGCTTATCGCCGCCAGAACCAAGGCCAAAGAGTATGGCATGATGTTTGCTTCTGATTCCCTCTGGATCATGCTCGTTACCACCCACATACCGCTTAAGAATGTAAGTAAAAGTTTAAACATAAAGAATGTTTTAAGGGCGATCAAACTCGCCCACGAAACACTTTTAAAATCAAAAGGAAAAAAACCCAAAATCGGCGTCGCCGGGCTTAATCCTCACGCCGGAGAAGCCGGTTTATTTGGCAACGAAGAAATTAAAATTATAAAACCGGCGGTGGACGAGGCAAAAAAAATGGGCATTAATGTCAAAGGGCCGATATCTCCCGATGCCCTGTTCTATTTAGCCAACATCGGTATGTTTGACATTATCGTCGCCATGTATCATGACCAGGGGTTGATCCCACTGAAGCTGTTGTCTTTCAACCATTCAGTCAATGTTACTGTGGGTTTACCGATAATTCGAACCTCGGTTGATCATGGCACCGGTTTTGACATTGCCGGCAAAGGCTGGGCCAATCCCCAAAGCATGATTGAAGCGATTAAAGTTGCCGCCCATTTTGCCAAGACCAAATAATGGTCGCGAGTCGCGAATCGCGAGTCCCCAGTCTGTCCCGGATAACAAAAGAGCTTCTGGCTAGTTACAATCGACATCCACGCAAACGTCTGGGCCAACACTTTCTAACCGACCCTCAAGTTTTACAAAGAATTATCAACGCGGCAGAACTTGACATAGACGACCTGGTGATTGAGATCGGCTCCGGCCTTGGCGTCGTTACTTCAGAAATCGCTAAATTGGTCTATCATTTAGTCGCTATAGAAATTGACAAAGAATTACTAAAGATCAGCAAAGATGTGCTCAAGCTCTTTCACAATATCAGCTTTGAGCCCAAAGACATTTTAAAAATCGATCTCCATGAGCTGGCTCTGGGCAGGAAATATAAGATTATTGGCAATCTCCCCTATTATATTACTGCCCCAATAATAGAAAAGATTCTCGAGGCAAAAGATAAAGCAGAGTTAGCTGTGTTGATGGTACAAAAAGAAGTAGCTGAGAGGATGGCGGAGGCTCCCGGCTCAAAAAAATATGGCTCCTTTTCTGTTTTTGTGCAGTATCATGCTGAGGTTAAATTAAATTCTTTTGTCTCCAAATCTTCTTTTCTCCCCTGGCCGGAAGTTGGCTCTGCCCTTGTGGTTTTAAAACCCCACCAAACACCAAAATACAAAGTTAAAGATGAAAAACTGTTTTTTGACATTGTCCATGCGGCTTTTCAACAGAGAAGGAAACAGTTGAGCAACTCCTTGTCCGAATTCAAGATTGAGGGAATTGATATTGATTTGAGCCGCAGGCCGGAAACTTTAGGCATTGATGAGTTTGTGAAAATCACCAATTACTGCTATAATCCATCGTCATGATAACAAAAGCAAGTGTTATAGGTGCTGTTCTCGAAACGCTACAAAATGCCCATATGTTGGCTTCCAGACAAATGGGTAAACATACATGCGGTCCGGTTGTCCATAATCAATCACCAAAAGATCCGCATCTTCTTCTCCCTTCCAGCTACCACTGCTGAAATAGCGAACTCGGCCACCTAATTCTTCATCGTAGTAAACTTTCTTAACAAGCTCATCAATCGTGAAAGAGAATCCTGCTCCATGGTCGTGTCCACGGATATAAATCATGGGCTTTTCCTTTGAGAATTGCTCCAGTCCCATCGACGCACGCCCTGTCTGACATTGTTTAAAAACCTCCCTGACCCTATCAAGCACCGCATCCTGCTTGTAAATTTTCCATTCATCACGACCGGTTCCTTGACTCTTTATGGCAAACCATAATCTCTCCGCCAGTTCCATCCAATGCATAAAATTGGGCCAAAGCCTGCTAAATATTTTCTTCTCCAAAAAAGTTAAAACTTTGACAATCCTATCTCCGCTCTTTTTTCCTTTCACGCTATGACGATCGGCTTGATGCCCATGTTCAATATACACTTTTCCGTCAAAATAGGTCCCGGCTGGTGGCAAATAAACATTTAGTTGCAGTTTCTCTCTCCGACGGGCAACATCATCCAGGGCGCCATCATGGTTGCCAACAATCTGCAAAACTTTCGGCAAAAAATCAATTGCGTTCATAATAAGATGGTTCGCTGCCTGGATTTGGGGGAAGTTGGCTTTCCAGACAAGCAGGTCAAAATAATCTCCGTTATGAACAACAGGAGCCTGCAGCTTTCTGATTAGCCAGTATAAGCGCAACAAATCATCCGTGCGGGGGTGTGCCTCACCACGCATATGCACGTCAGAGATGACAAAAGCCAGCTTTGTTTCTTGTTCGGATGTTGGCTCCAGGGTAATCTCCCTGGAGGGCAAAACATTGATGGTATAAGGCGCGCAAAATCTGGGATCAAAAGAGCGACGAATACCGCTCATAGATAATTTTCGTGCGTTCTGGATCTCTTCCTCTAGCAACCTAAGTTGAGCAATAGTCTGAGGATGTCTCTCCATTATCTTTGTCCTTGTAGCCTCCGCCCCTCTTTTGTTTAGATCACGCAGCATGCCGCCAGCCACAGCATCCAGGGCCCGCAGGCGGAGAAAAGGGTTAAAAACAAAGGTCTTCACTCTCCCAGGAAAGCTATGGGCAACAGCGGAGGCCTTTTTCTAGCTTAACAATAAACGCCCTGTTTTCTCCAAAAGAGAGCCGCCTCAAAAAGTTTTCTCCCCAGCCTACATTAGCTCTGGTCTGCACCCCATCTGGAGAATATAGCTTGTATCGTCTTTGAAAAAGTCTGTAGCCATTTGCGCCTACCACATGTCCAAGCCTCTTTGCCATAAGCAAATTATTTAAGCGGGCGCGCGCCTGCTGCTTTAATGATTTTACGTTTATCCTTCCCCCGTGTAGCTTTAATGTTGCTCGATTTAAAAAATATGCCATATTAGCTCCTCTTATCTATATAATTCGCCATTTTTAACTGATAATTTCACAATTTCCACTAATTTGACTTTGCAAAACATTCTAACTATAATGACCACTATGAACGCTAAAATAAGCGTAATTGGCGCAGGAAACGTTGGCGCAGAGGTGGCCAGGCGGATCGTGGAAAAAGAGCTGGCCGACGTTGTACTGGTTGATATCATCGAAGGCATTCCCCAAGGCAAAGCCCTGGATATGCTCCAGGCTGGTCCGATTGTTGGCTACAACAGTATCATTACCGGGACCAACGATTTCGCAGAGATTAAAGATTCACAAGTTGTCGTTGTCACTGCCGGTTTAGCCAGAAAACCCGGCATGAGCCGGGATGACCTGCTGCAGAAAAACGCCGCGATCGTTACCTCGGTTGTTGAGAATATCAAAAAGTATGCGCCGGATTCAATAATTTTAACCGTTACCAATCCCCTGGACACCATGACATATCTGGCCTGGAAAGTTTCTGGTTTCGCGCCAAACCGGATATTGGGCATGGCCCCCCTTCTGGATCTGGCCAGGATGTCGGCTTTTATCGCTATGGAGTTAAATGTGCCGGTTACTGAAGTTAAATCCATGGTCTTAGGAACACACGGAGATTTAATGGTCCCAGTCCCCAGCCAAACAACTGTCTCCGGCAAACCAATTTCAGAACTTATATCCAAAGATAAAATAGACAAAATTGTAGACCGGACCCGCGATGGCGGGGCAGAGATTGTCGGTTATTTAAAAACCGGCTCAGCCTACTACGCCCCTTCAGCCGCGGCCGCTTATATGGTTGAAGCAATATTAAAAGATAAAAAAGAAATCATTTCGGCCTCTGTCTATGCCAACGGAGAATATGGGTTAAAAAATCTTTATATTGGTCTACCGGCAAAAATAGGCGAGAAGGGCGTTGAAAATATTGTTGAGATTAAGCTAACCATAGAAGAAAAACGAGCCCTGCAAAAGTCAGCTGAAGCCATACGAGAAAACAATGGCAAAATTATTCAATAACAATTCCCCACATTTTAATGTGGGGTTACATAATTTTCCTCAAAAGAGGGATAATGGGCGCCCCATAATAAATTATGGGGAATAAATCATGCGTGAAATCGTAGCCAAAAGGATTGGCGAGGTAGTGAAAAAACTTTGCGTAGAAGCCAATACCAATCTTTCTGAAGATGTTGCTGAGGCTATAAAAAAAGCTCTTAACAAAGAAAAATCCCCCACCGGTCAAGAAATTCTGCGACAGATTCAAAATAATGCCGGGGTGGCCTGGCGCGAAAAACTTCCTTTATGTCAGGATTGCGGCCTGGTCATCGTTTTTGTTGAGGTGGGCCAGGAAGTACACATTATTGACGGCACAATAGAAGAAGCTGTTAACAACGGGGTTAGAGATGGCTATAAAGACGGCTACTTGAGAAAATCAGCAGCTAAAGATCCGGTTAAAAGAGGCAACACCGGAGATAATACTCCTGCCATTATCCACACTGAAATCGTCCCTGGTGAAAACATTAAAATCAGGCTGTTAACCAAGGGGGGCGGCGCTGAAAACTGCAGCGCCATCAGGATGTTTAAGCCCACCTCAACCAAAGAAGAGATAAATAATTTTATTCTGGAGACGGTGGAGAAGGCTGGCCCCAATGCCTGCCCCCCGATTATTGTTGGAGTTGGCGTCGGGGGAACCTTTGACTATGCCGCTCTACTGGCAAAAAAATCGTTGCTCCGCCAGGTTGGGGAAAGAAATAGCGACAAAGAAACCGCCGAATGGGAAAATGAGCTCCTGGTAAAAATCAACAAGACCGGCATTGGTCCAATGGGGCTGGGCGGGACAACGACAGCTCTGGCGGTCCAAATTGAAAAGTATCCCTGCCATATATCGAGCTTACCGGTCGCGGTAAATATCGAATGTCATGCGCACAGATATAAAGAAGCGTTCATATGAAATCCGTAATCCAGAAAATTCAATCTCCAATAACTGATCAAGCGGTAAAAGCCTTAAATATTGGAGACAAAGTGTTAATTTCAGGTAAAATTATTGTGGCTCGGGATTCGGCTCATCAGCTTTTTGGCAAAAACCTACCTTTTAAACCCAGGGGCGCGACTTTGTACTACGCCTCCCCCAGCCCAACCAGGAAAGGCCAAATTATCGGCTCCATCGGCCCCACCACCTCTACCCGCATGGATCGCTTTACCCCCGATCTACTGAAACTCGGGGTAAAAATAACCATTGGTAAAGGCTATCGTGGAAAAGAGGTAATTGCTGCCATGAAAAAATATAAGGCTGCTTATCTTGTTGTGCCAGGCGGTATTGCCGCCGCCAATTCAAAATATATTAAAAAATCAACCGTCATTGCCTATCCCGACCTCGGTTCCGAAGCGGTTTTGGAACTGGAGGTCGTCGACTTTCCAGCCATTGTTGCCATTGATTCCAAGGGTCATGACCTGTTTGTCCAAGGCAAAAAGAAATACAGTGTTAAATAGATTTAAAATAGTTTTACCGTCATTGGTCGTTGGTTTATTAGTCATTAATCATTCTGCCTCCATAGCGAAGGAGTATGATGGAATTTGGTTTATGGGTTTCAACCTCAAGCATGAATTGCTGCAAAACGATAAAGTCCGCGGTGCCATTATCCGCGTAATTGATCGAGAGTACAGCGAAGAAACCGCGCCAATCAGTATTATACCCCCCGGCATGCTGGGTTATGACCCGGATCTGGGAGCCCAGCCTCACGACACAAAAGAGGCCAAAGCTATGATGAAAGAAGCCGGCTATCCAATAAACGATGAACGAATAAAAAAACTCTCCATCTTGCACACTGACGGCGTAAAGACTATCGCCATGGCCGAGAGAATAATTAATAACTTGAAAAATATCGGTATGAAAGTCGAAGCAACAAAGGTCAGCTTTGAAAATGAAGAAGAATGGGTAGAAGAATTAACCTCCGGCAATCACGATTTCTTTCTCATGGGTTACAAAGCCGGCATCTCGCAGCTATTTACCGAAGAGGCTAACGCGGCACGATTTGACAGCTACAGCTTAATTGAACCGCTCTTCGCCAGCAGCGGTGAAGCCAACTTTACCGGCTACAGCAAAGCGGAAGTTGATAATCTTTTAGCCAAACTTACCGGCATTAATCTCGCGCTCCAAAGCGAACGGCATATAAAGCTCAAACAGATCAATCAGCTGCTTGCCAAAGATCTACCGGTGGTCGTGCTTTTTTATATCGAGAAACTATGAATGACGCAAAACCCCATACTGAAGTATGGGGAATAAAACCAGAAAAAAATTCCACACACTTTAGTGTGTGGTTATAATATACAACAATGGACTCCATCGATGTCTTTTTAAAAGTTAAGAAAGAAGACATCTATCTAATTTGCCCGTACTTTGAGGCTTTTGAAGGTATGGCTGCCATCCGCACGCCAGAACCGGCTGAGGGACCATATGCGACATTGAAACTTATGGTTTCTCCTGATTTCAAAGATGATTTTGACAAGTTGCTGGCCAGCCTAAAAGGGAGGCTCGATTTTGAACAAATATCTGGATAAATTTAAAGATTTTTTTCAGCCCAATGAGGTTGTCAAAAATATCCACGAGATAGATTTTGCCAGGCTCAAAAGTCAGGGCATTACCGCTCTAATTATGGATATTGATGAAACCTTAATCCCCCGCACGTTCCATGATGTTTCGCCCGAAGTTTTTGAGTGGGTGGTTGCGCGCAAAGAAGAGGGCTTTAAACTCTGTTTGACCTCAAACAGCCGTCATCCTTTGCGGGTAAAGTACATCGGCGATACTCTTAATGTCCCCTCTATGTCGCTCGGACTTAAACCTTTACCTTTTGCCTTTTGGAAATCAATGGAAACATTGGGTTCTAAACCGGAAAACACGGCTATGATCGGAGATCAACTATTTATGGATATTTTAGGTGCCAACCTGGTCAAGCTCTATTCAATTTACGTTAAACCCATGACTCCAGAAACTTTTCTGCCGAGGATATGGATGCGGCGGGCTGAAGAGTGGCTCTTAAAGGAAGTTTAAACTAAGCTTTTCAACGCCTGTTTGACAATACTTTCAACATTGCTTGTGGCAAGATCAACACCTGATTTCATAATCGTTTCGCGGGCTTCGCCTGGGGAATAACCAAGGGAAATTAGAGCAGAGATCGCATCCGAAACTACAGCTTCGTCACCCGGAATGCCTAGCGTCATCTCGGATGGTGTTAAAGCATAAGCCTTGGCTACTTTTTCTTTTAATTCAATAACCAATTTCTGGGCAGTTTTCTTACCTATCCCTGGAACAGAAGTGATCAAATCAGCATTGCCTTGAGCAATGGCCGCGGCCAGCTTATCAATTGGAAAAGCGGAGAGAATCGCCATAGAGGCTTTGGGCCCCACTCCACTCACCGTCAGCAAGAGAGAAAAAAGTTTTCTTTCTTCCTTTGACAGGAAACCGTAGAGCGAGATATTATCCTCCCTAACAACCTGATAAGTAAAAAGCTTGGCCGCTTCGCCAATTTTGGGCAGGCGCGATAGTGTGGAGCTGGTAACATTAACATGATAACCAACATTGCCCACATCAATCACAATGTAGTTCTTATCAATATGTTCTAATATCCCATTAAGATGCGAGATCATAAGCTTGTTAGTTTACAGGAGTGCTGGTGGCAGATGGCAATAGCCAAAGCGTCGGCCGCATCGTCAGGTTTAGGCAGAAAAGAGAGTCCGAGTAATTGTTTAACCATGGCTTGAATCTGTTTTTTATCGGCCCGACCATAGCCGGTAATGGCTATTTTTACTTCGAGCGGAGTATATTCTGCCACCTGAATTTTTCCTTCAGCCGCAGCCAGGAGGGTCATCCCCCTCGCCGCCCCTACTGATATGGCGGTTTTGACGTTTTTGCCAAAGAAAACTTTCTCAATAGCCACTATCTGCGGCTTATAATCTTTGATCAGTCTTTTTAGCTCGTTGTAGATAATACGCAGTCTGCCTTGAGAACTTTCTGTGGTGGAGGTATAAATAACGCCGTAGTCAACAAATACTAGCTTGCCATTCTTCTCTGTGATCAACCCGTAGCCAGTTGACGCTGTTCCCGGGTCAATTCCCAATGTAAGCATTGTATTCATTTTAGCACGGATCGGGGTGAGGTTAAAGGCTGATCTCAACGTTACCAGTGATATCGGTCAGGCGGTAATTTGGAGAAGAGCTAATCTCTCGATCGGCCCGCAGAGTCAGATCAACAAAATCGCTTAAAGCATATTTGGTTCTCAAAGAATAGGCTGATTTCTCCGTTGTCGCTCCGGAATAAGATTTAGAATAAGTATACTCAAAATCAACGCGCAGTTTGTCGCCCAAATGGTAAATTATCCCGGCTCCCGGAGAAAATGTATAGGTTATCTGCGAAAGGAGATAATCTGTTGTCCGACTATAAGCTCCGGAAAGAGAAAATGTCCATATCTCCTGCGGGTTCCAGATACCCTTAAGGGCGGCGGTATGGGTTTTGGTATCGGTAAGGTTGGCCAAGGCCTCCATTGTTCCCTGATCGATTTTTTGATAGGTGTAACGCGAATCGATTGAAAATTTTTCAGAAAGAGAGCTCTTAATAACAGCCTCAAATTTATTCCCCACATCCCTCCCTTGAGTATAGGTATGGGGTTCCTGAGTCGAGGATAAAGTTCTTGAATCACCCTTTTCCACTAAATAGTTAAATTCCGTGGAAAGAATCTGAAAAGGGGCCATTTTTATGGTGTAAAGGATCGAATTGGTATCCAGGCTGTTCTCCTTAACCGCATAATTGGGAGAATCGCTTTTATAAATACTATAAGAGTTGCCCAACTTGTAAATTAAACCCAAGAGGGCGTATTGGACCGGGATTATATTTATCTCCGCCTGCTGCTGTTCATTGTTATAACTTAACCCCTGGGTCCTAACAATGCGGGTAAAATTTGGCTTATATAAGTAACGTAAGCGTATGGCTTTAATCGGCCTATAATCAAGGGAAAATGATCCCGCTTGCTTAGAAACTGCTTCGGAAGTGGCTGAAAACTCTTCCAATACAGATGTAATAGTATATTTCCCGTCCGTTTTCAAGGTTTCATTGGGTTGAGCACGATATGACAGATCAAGCACGTCAGTGTTGCCTTGTAGGCTATCCACAATTTTGTTCAAAGAAGAAGAAACGAAATATTGTTTGGACGGCGTGGCAGACAAATTTAAGTTATAAGTGCGACGATATGGCTGCAACCCGCCGGGCTCCTGACGATTCTCCAGCTCAACGTTTGAGGAAAAAGTAACCTTATCAAGCCCAACCGTTGCGACGCCAACATTCACCTTCCTATAATTAGTTGCTTCTTTCGTGAGTGAGCCGCTCAACCATTTTTCAAGCGTCCCCTTTAGGCTTCCGGAAAGAAAGCCTATTTGATGGATCATCTCAGTAGAATTTTTCGTAATAACCCTCTTGATTGAACTGCCGGTTACCGGATCATTGCTCTCATCGATTTCTGAAAAGTTGTATTCGAGTGACGGCAGCTGCTCCGGAATTAATTGAAAGCCGGCTGTTTTGTAAATATTTTCGTAAACAATTCCTCTTTGCGTGTATTTTTCATACCCATAATTACCCTTACCGCCAAAAAGAGAACCTGGCCGAAAGCTTAAAGTTCCACTATACTCCCAGACGGCCTGTTTTGGCTCTGGCTCCGCGATAGGACGATAGCTAGAGCCAATCTTTTTCACATGCATATCAATGCCCAGTGGACCAAGAGTCGAATTAACGTTGAATTTCGCGGCTCTGCCGCTTTCCTTGGTTGAAGCGGCAGAAAGTATATTTAAATTATTGGCTGAATAGGCTATTTCACCATCAACGGCAATATTGTCCAAAATAAAGCTCCCATCTACGCCAACCACGGAGTGGCTTTGCGGATCAAAGGCCTCTTGGCTCATGCTGCTCCGAATTGTTTGCGCTCCGACAAAACTATCAGAATCGTCCAGGTAGGTTGCTCCGAGTTTAATGCCAGACCGGGGTTTAATAAATCCCCGCAAGCCGTATGTCGCATGCTGATAAACCGTTTGTCGGTAATCATAGTAAATATTGAGAACGGATTTTGTATTAATAATCTTTTTAATAAAGGAGATTGTCCCTGCCTGATAATCAATCGTGTAATCTTCGCCGCGGCTTTGCAGGATACCGTCTAAATAAATTCTTTCGCTATCAATAACAACCGGTGAGTATCCCAGTTTGTACGGTCCCTGCGTCCCATCTCCATACATCCGGCTGAATTTTGAATAGCCCTTGGGTGAAGAATAAAGCGCGGAGAACCCCCATTGACCATAATCTCCCCTAACTCTTGCCCCGGAGAGTACTTTGTTTAACTTTGCAAACTCGGCTTCAGTTAAGTCTGCGGTAAAATCACCCAGGTAGGCTTCTGTGCTGGCTCGCTTTAAAAGTATGGAGATTTTTTCTTCGTTTTCTCCAACCTGGGAAACTCCTATAGCATTAGTTTTATATAGAGTGGCATCAATATCCGTACCTGCCGTGCTGCCGGAAATATTCACACGCAAAGTTTCCTCTCTGCTTTGAGTAGTCCCTGCCGTATATCCCTCTTTTGAACCCTCCAGTGTGCGGGTTTTAAAACTGATGCTCTGGCTCCCTTTAATTACCAAAGGAGAGGCTTCCGGACTCATAACCTCTCCTTCGGTACTAATCAACAACGATATTGTTTCTTCTTCTGCATCGACAGCTGACTCCTTGGCTTCCGTAAAGATAATATCTTCATAAAGTGAAACAATTGACTCCTCCTCAGCCGAAATCTTCTCTTTAAATGCCTGATACCAAACAACACTCTTTGACAAAACATGGCCAGGATATCTTATCCAAACAACAAAAAAATGTCCGCCATCTTTATAATCGCCCGGAATTTCAAACTTGCCCCACCAATGCCCCTGGCGATATTCCATGGGAATTTTTAAATCGCGATCAGAATATATGGTTATCTTTTGGGCAGGCTTAAAGGTGCGCAGGCGTAACGTTATCGTTTCTCCAATGGCTGGCGGATAATCAGGATAGTAACTTAACCCATACTCGTCCGTATAAATTGATCTTTCGTAGAATAGATTTTTTGCCGTTTCTGCCCGTGCCGAAGCACAGACAAATATAACAATGATTGAAACAGTTAAAACATTCAATTTCCAAGGCATTCGCATACTCCCATGCTATATATCGTCAATTTCTAGCTCGGATTTCAAAATTTGCCCGCCATGATATAATAAATAATCTATGTTTAAGGTAATTATTGCCATCATACTCCTGGTCTGCAGCTTAGCCAATAGTTCGCAGGCTGAATTTACTCAGGCAAAATTCACCAAATTGCGGCAAAAGCTCGACGCGCTTGTCCTCCCCTATGGTGTCAAAGTTGGCTTATGTTTTATAGACCTGCAAAACGGCAAAGAGCTCCAAATAAACGGCAAAAATAAATTCCCCGCAGCCTCTGTGGCTAAATTACCGGTTATGGCCACTGGTTTTCATTTGGCCGAATCGGGCAAATTGGATTTGGGCCAGAAAGTAAAATTTAAAGAAAA
Organism: candidate division WOR-1 bacterium RIFCSPLOWO2_02_FULL_46_20; assembly: GCA_001771365.1. Taxonomy (GTDB): domain Bacteria; phylum Margulisbacteria; class WOR-1; order O2-12-FULL-45-9; family O2-12-FULL-45-9; genus O2-12-FULL-45-9-A. Next base: position 26,000 of record METP01000040.1, read on the forward strand.
AGATAAGCTTGCTGGCTCTGGTGTTTTACGCTGGATGAAAGCAGGCAATGCGTATACCATCAAGAATCTAATCCGCCTAACTATCGTTTTATCAGACAATACCGCCACCAGAATGGCCGTACGACAAATCGGCCTGGAAGAAATCAATAATTATCTGAAAAAATGCGGGCTGAACGATACTGTTATTGTCGACGACACCATGCTCAACGACCCGGCCCTGACTCAAAATTATAATACTACAACCCCGTATGATATGGCCCGGCTAGTTGCCCTGATAAAAAATTCCGCTTATTTTAGCGCGGCATCAAAAAAACAAATGTTGGCTTACATGAAATTCCAACGCTATCGCTGGGGCCTCTGGAAAGGGGTGCCCAAAGGGATTAAAATCGCGAATAAAACGGGAAACCTGGACAGGGTGCTTAATGACGTTGGAATAGTTTATGCTCCATCCGGCAATTACGCGCTCGCAATCTTTACTCATGGCTTTCAAAAAAATAAAACTGCCAGAAAAGTGATCAATGAAATATCAAAAGTTGTTTACACGGTTTTTGAATCTGCTAATAAATAGTCCGAAAGCTGTTGAATTCCCCTGTAGCCGTCTCCCTATTTGCTTTGTAGTCCCTCACCCTTTTTTATAAGACTCGCATTAATATTATCCTCGCCCTGATTAATGGCCTGGGTCACGGCCATATCACACAACTCGAGCGATAAGCGGGGGTTTCCCATTGAAACCTCAAAAATCTTTTCCAGCGCCGAAGCGGTAAAGGGATGGGTCCCTTTCCCCCCCGCATCTTCAACTCGGGCAATTAGCAAAGTCTTAAGATCATCAAAATCCAAGTTATCCAAAGAAATATTCAGAACCAGGCGTTCATAAAGCGGCTTTATCTCATTTTTTAATTTATAAACAGTTTCTGGCAGACCGGCCATAACCAAAATCACATTATCCATATCACCCAATGTGCGCAAGGGATGCTCCATTTCGGCCGTAAACTCGTGCGCTTCGTCCAATAGCAAGACCAGATTTTTCCCCATTTTCTTGCGTAAACTGTCCAAATAGTAGATATTATATTCGGTTTTATCGTCTGTTTTATGGCCCATGCTGCTAATAATAAACTTGAGTAATTGGCTAAATTCCTGAGGCGGGCGCGAAAGATAGACAGGGTGTAACGCTTGAGGGAGATAGGCGCCTAACCAGCGCAACAAAGTTGTCTTGCCACTTCCCAAAGGCCCCACCACCAAGATGTGGCCGCTGCGTGAGCTGATTTTTTCCAATATCTGCTTAACTTCTTTTTTGTATCCAGTAAAAAGTTCCGGATGACAATCCAGAGTAAACGGATTATTATGCCAACCCATTTTGTCGTACCAGATCTTTTGTTCTTCGGAAACCGCCTGCCACATCTTTAGCCCTACCCGCGCGCCGCAATGCGGACAGAATTCCTCATTGGCCGGAAGCTTGGCTTTGCACTTGAAGCAAACAAGCTTGCGTGTGCTTCGGCCAAAGATTTTATCTATAGCTCCCTTTATAAAAATAATTAAAAACACCAGGAAAACAACCGAAGCTATCCCGCCCAACAAAGTTACTCCAAAAACACCAATGTATGGCTGCCACCAGGAGCGGGCTTCTTGTTCCTTTATCTTGGACTGGATCATGGTTACATAAGACAAGGCCTCATTATTTTCAGAATCAAGCTCCAAAATCTTTGTAAAAGCTGCCAGGGCTTTCTCCAGGGCGGCTTCTTGAAAGGCCCCTTTCCCCTCGGCCAAATATTTATCGATTTCCTCAGTTTCTTTTACTCGAGTCTTGATTGAAACCACATTTGTTTCGCGAAGAATACTATTCTTCAGCTCCAAAGCTTCTTTATGCTTGGGATCAATTTTTAAAGTGGCGGAAAGGTTTTTTAAAGCCCCCTTCAGATCTCCGCTGATATACTGGATCGCGGCTTTATTAAAATATTCTTGTGCCGCGGTCGGCTTGCCAAAACTGGCTGATTGAATAGAGAAAAATAAAACAGAGGCAATAATTAAGATGCTCTGAATTGTTCTCGCCATTAGAGTTTCCTTTTCTTGGCCTTTATTACCATGTCTAGCCTGCTTAGCATTGTTTTTATTTCCATGCTGTCTGGATACGTTCTGAATATGGCCAACAACTGCGCCCTGGCTTTTTCATATTCCTGCCCGGCTATATATTGTCTTACAACTGGCAGAAAATGAACCAAACTAACCGGCCCTTTCGGTTTAGCCACAGATTTCTTCCGCGGAACAACCTTTTTACCAGGCTCAACTTTGGAACCAACAACCGGCTCCTTCAGAACGCTTGCCTCAGCCGTGGGTATTTTAACTAACTTCTCTGTCAATTCAACTTCGGTTGTAGGCCCTAAGCCAATGAGCGTTACCAAAGCCGGCTCACCGACGTAAAAAGGCTGGGTTTCACCCTCAAAAATTTTTCCCTCAATATCAGTGGCAGTAAGTTTAGCATGATAGGTTCCTTTTTTAAAGCCATAGGGGATTTCCCAATGGCTATGCCAGGTATAGGTTCTTCGCTCAAAACTCAGTTTAATTCTTTCGCCATCTGGCATGGCGGCGATAACTTGGGTGGTATCTATCGGCGCCCCCACCACAACATGCACCACATCACCCGGCAAATAAACCTTTAGCCCTGGGTTATATCGTGGATTTTCAAATTCCTCTTGAGGGTAAACAGGAATAATCAACAAGAAAACAAAACAAAGTATAACAAAATATCTCATTAATTACCGCACTTCTCCCTCAAGCGCTAATGTCGGTTTGCCGTTTATTGAAAAAGAGACATAACTGGTTGCCAGGCCAGGATCATTATAATAGGCATGGTAAGCATAATCTACTCGAAAACCAGCAGTTCCAAGCGATACTCCCGCCGATGGGTTCCAATTAGTTTGCGTGCCGGAGGATGCGTCAACACTCTGGTCCATCCCTGCTCTTAGCATAAAAAATTCATTCATTTTATATTCGGCACCTATGTGCATGGTGACCGGCCGCCCGCTTTGCACTGGCAGATCGGCATCGTAGGCAATTAAAAGTTTATTCCCGAATCGCATTGGCTTGACGGCTATGCCAACTTTGTGCACGCTGGCGATGGCCTCTTCCGCACCACTTGAGTATCGCACCACTCCTCCCAAATCTACCGGAAGAAAATTCTGGCGGTTATAGCCAAAACTCAAATAAGGGTTATATATATATTTTATGCCAAAGTCTGAGCTCCAGCCGGTAGAAGTCTGTGTCGCCCCACCTGTCCAACCGCGGCTAAAATATTTTAGGTTTATGCCAAAAAAGACATTTCGGGAATATCCAAAAAATCTTGCCAGGGGGGTGCTGTAAGTTAAAACAAAAAGCGTATCATGATAATCGGCGAAAACACCCGTGGAACCAACAAAAGTTAATACCTGGCTAACGCCGGTATTTACAAAACCCGCTCCCACCACCCCAAAAGAGCCAGGGATAACACCACAGTATTCAGTATAGTAAACATCCCCCAAAAGATTTGTGTACATTGTCATCGCCTGAGGAGCTTTAATAGCCGCTATCCCTGCCGGATTTATAAAGGCGCCATCTGCATCATCAGCTATGGCGGTATTTGCTCTGCCCATGCCCAAAGGCCGCGCCCCCCCACCAATGATCATTGGATCATCTGTTGTACCCACAATAGCGGAAATTGCCGGACAACTCCCAAAAGCAAGCAAGGTAAGCACCACCATAAAAACAATTGCTAAACGTATCACTGATGTATCACCCCATATTTCATCTGCTTAATAAATTCTTTCTGGCCATCAACTACGCGATAAATGCGAACAAAATAAACTCCGGCTCCAGCCACTGATTTAAAGGAGGTAATGCCATTCCAAACTACATTGTTTTCGCCGGCCTGCCCACCCTCGCTTCCCATGGGCAAAACTGTGGACCAAATCATTTCTCCTCTCATGGTGAAAACTTGAATCATAATCTCTGCATCCTGACTTAATTCGTAGGAAATACTGGCGGCCGCCGCTGGTATTTCGCCTTCAGGCATGCCAGGGATAGCCGTTGGTTTTGATATCTGGGCTTCCACCTCAAGCACCTCTTTTTCAACTTTAAACCCTTCACTAAGGCTCCCACCTTTACCATCCTCATTTTCTACCTTAACATCCCAACGTCCGGCGGCTTTGCCTGTCAGATCAAACTGACAGGTGATCTTAGTTGACGATTTAACCACAATATTTGTGCCAATTATATCGCCCTCACCAGGCTTAGACAACATAGCCCTTGCCCCACTAATAAAATATTTTCCGGAAATTTCAACAGCGACATTACCGGTATCGTAGGCTTTTTTAGGGGTGATTCCTCCTACCTCCGGCCCACGATGACGTATATCTAAAGCAAGAGGCAGTGTGCCAGAGCGTCCATCAGGATTAGTTATGGTAATGCTCCACAATCCTTTTGTAACATCAGTTATATCAAAGAGACAAGTGATCTTGGTGGTGCTATGAACTGTTACATTTGTGGCGGCAATATCTGCTTCCCCGGATGAGCTCAACTTTAAAGTCGCACCATCGACAAAATTATATCCGTTGACCGTAAGCGAAACTGAACCATCATTTACCGCAGACTGCGGCCCAATTGACGTAATGTTGGGGGCTAGAATTACCAATGAGAGGCGAACACATTTTAAAAATCCTTCGCCGATTTTATAATTTGAGTTGTAAGGTTCCCCCAAACGGAGCCCACGGGCAATCCCCCGAAGACTAAATGACGTTGAAGTGCCGACAGCTGTACCCGCGCCAAAAGCCTGGGCAGTAAGCTTATAACTAGTACTGTTACTTACCGCAAAAGAAGCACCACACCAAAGTATGGCTAAAACAATTAATACAGTTTTTTTCATTTACCCGCCTTGGTTTGTTCTAATGCCGCGACTTTAGCAGATAACTCTTCAATTTTTTTCTGCTGTTCCTGAACAGTTTTAGCCAGCAACGCGGTTAAGTGTCCGTAAGAAACACTTAAATCTCCTTCCTCTCCATGGACAACTTCTGGAATTACTTCCTTCAGTTCTTGAGCGACAAACCCAATGTCAGCTTGGCCGGATTCTGTCCACTGATAGTTAACCGGCCGCAACTTCATAAGCTCTTCTGTTCCATAATTAATAGCGCTAATATTAGTTTTTTTTGAGCGGTCCGAAGCATCTGTAAAAACTCCAGCCGCAGTCAGTTTTGCGCCTGAGTCGTCATAGATAGAATCGCCTGTACCGGCATTGTTTATCTCCAGGGCATACAAATTATTGGTGGCGTCATCGTAATCTATCAGCACCCCTTTTGCGTTTGCGGCATTAGCTACTTCTACTTCTAGCCTGGCAAATGGTTCTATTGTCCCTATGCCTACTTGACCTAGGCTGTTTATTCTCATTCTCTCAACAGCCGCAGCTTCGTTTCTCATCGTATGAAATACTAACGCGCCATCAGTTGAGCCATCGGTAGCGTCTTCCAACACTGCTCCAATAGCGGCGATATTTTCTCTTTCATTCCCTCCGGTCTTATCGTTTTCCTGCCGGAAAGTTAATAGCGGGCCAGACCCAATAGCCGCTGTCCCTGTGACGGCATGAGTGATTCCTGTTATCTTACTTAAACTGCTATTATTGCCATCATTACCAGCTATTTCAAACTTGGAATCAGGTATGCTAGTACAAAATCCCATTACGCCTGAAACCGGGTTCAACATTAAAAAGGTATTACCACCATCTCCTATCCAGATATTCTCGGCTACTCCGCTACCCCCCTTCTCTGTCAATATCTGAAAAGTACCGCCTGTAGTGTAAAACCTGAGTCTTTCGTAATTAGTCGTTTCATCTGCTGTGCCATACATGTATATGTCACTTGATAGCAGGTTGTATTTTAGAATTCCTGTTGGGTCTATTTCTAAATTGCCGGAACTACCCACTTCAAAACTAACATAGTTACTCGCATCGTATCCAAGTCTCAATTGTTCAGTTGTACCAATAACATGTAAAGCGGCTAAAGGCGCCGCCGTCCCGATACCGACGCTATCTGCAGATCCATCAACAAACAAAGTATTAGCATCAAAGTTCACATCATAGTCGTTTTGGGTTACTTCTAAAGTCGTATCCAGGGTTATAGTGTCAGCAAGCTGGGCAGCATTTATGGTATCAGCAGCAATAGCGCCAGAAGTTACTACCCCGGTCCCAAAATCTGCGGCAGCAATAGTTCCATCAACTATCTTGGCTGAAGTTACACTATTATCTCCAACAACTACAGCGGTTAAATTGGAACCATCCACTGCCGGCAGCCTGGCGCTTCCATCCAACTGTACAATTTTGCTTGCTGTTGTACCCACATCAACTGCTAAAGCAGATCCATTGCCTCCTGTTAATCCAGTTCCGGCAACATCGCTGCCTAATTTCGCGGCAGTTACGCTCGTCGCGGCTAACTGGGCTGTCCCGACGCCCCCCGCATCAATTGAGATTGTTCCGGTTGCGGTTATTGGCCCGCCGATTAATCCGGTTCCGGTACTAACCGAAGTCACAGTTCCACTTGTTCCAGCTGCAGCAGTAATCTGAGTTGTTCCATCCGGGAATTTGATCCCGCCAGTTCCTTTAGATTCAATGGTTCCCGCAACTGTGAGCTTCGAAGCTGGCTCCGCGGTACCGACGCCAACTTTATTTGCCCCCGCATCAACATAAAGCGTATCCATATCCACTGCCATGGTTCCGGTTACGGTAAGGTCGCTCGGAAAAGTATAAACCCCGGCACCAAAGGTGCCAGTTGTAACATTGGCCGCCGCCAGGCTGGATATTGAAAGATTGAGTAATTGACTCCCATCCACTACCGGCAGCCTGGCGCTTCCATCTAACTGTATAATCTGACTTGCTCCAGTTCCTACGTCCAGTCTTGCGGTAGGAATAGTCCCTGCTCCAGAAGGTATGTTGGCCAACGAGGTTAAGGCTGCACCTGATACTTTCCCAGCTGTCGAGATCGTTGCTAATTTAGTATCTACAATAGCCGCACCGGCATTAATATCCGCATTAACAATCTCTCCATCCAGTATCTTTACCGAGGTTACCGCATTGGTAGCAATCTTGGTCGCAATTATTCCATAGTCCGCAATTTGAGCAGTCCCCAAGTTTGTAAGATTTGCTCCATCAAGATTACTAAAATAAGCAGATGACAAAGCTGGAATTTTGCCTGTAGCAGAATCAATAGCCGCCACACTTAACTTGGCTGCGGTTACGGCTTCATTAGTAATCATGCCAGTAGTAATTGTCAAAGCATCAGAAGCATCTGCTTGATGTGAGGAAGCATGTGCCCCGGGAAGAATAGTTCCGATCACCTTACTCCCGGACAGAGAGACAATTTTGGCGTCCGTCACTGAAGAGTCGGCAAGTTTGGCGGTCGTAACCGCTTTATCAGAGATTTTAGCAGTACTAATTGAACCATCATCAACACTATCCGCCAGGGCTGATCTAAAAGCGTACCCTACCGAAACAAGCTGGGTGCGCGGACTTAGGGTTTCATCTCCGATAGAAACCTCAATATATCTGGAGGAAGCGCTAAAAACACCTGAAGATAAAGCCGTAGCACCGCCTAGAAGAACACTGAAGACGCCCTGGCTATCGGGGGTAACGCTGTGGCTTTCTGGCCCCCAAAGTTTATTTCCGTCCGTAGCAGCGTCATAAAGGCTAAAACTTATGGTTTTCGCGCTGGTGATAGCGGTGCCACTGGCATCAGTCAACCTCCCTTCATATGAAATTTTTTCAGGCACCGCCCCCCACCCCACACCCATTACCACCAAACTAGAAATCAAGAAACAAAAAATTCTCTTTAACATATTTATCGGCCTCCTTTAATTTGACTTACTTACATGATACGCGCGAATTTTTATCAACTACATGAAATCTTTGCACGCACCTCTACTTTTGTCAATATACAGCTTATCGGCAATACGCAATATAGACATCGACAACACAAAGTGGTCTACGAAGTTTACGAAGCAGTTAGTATACAGTCTGAAAACAGTTAAATTCTCCTGTGGCCGGCTCCCAGTTGATCTTTTTATCGCTAATATGGTGAGACATCGATTTCTCCAGCTCCGCCAGGAATTCTTTTAGCGCGGCTTCTTTCCCTTCGGCCACCAGCTCCACTCTGCTATCAGCACAATTCTTGACCCAACCGTTTAGCCCGTACCGTTTAGCAACGATCACCGAAGTGTAGCGGAAACCCACACCCTGGACGTTACCGAAATAGTATATATGGACACGTTTCATGTTTTACGATACTGCAGATTAAAATCTGCAGTATATAATTCCCCACAATTCATTGTGAGATATTAAAAATTGACATTATTATCGGATAATACTTTACAATTACAGGACTAAAGACCAGCGCCACAATTGACATCAGTTTGAGTAAAATATTAATTGATGGGCCAGAGGTATCTTTAAATGGGTCCCCCACCGTATCGCCAACAACTGCCGCCGCGTGAACAGGGGTTCCTTTGCCGCCAAGAAAACCATCTTCAATAATCTTCTTGGCGTTGTCCCAGGCTCCGCCGCTGTTTGACATCATAATGGCCAGTAAAACGCCCGTACCAAGAGAGCCGGCCAGAAAACCACCCAGTGCGGTCGGACCAATCAACAAGCCAACCAGAAGCGGCACTGCCACGGCCATAGCCCCGGGGACAATCATTTCCTTAATCGCGGCACTGGTAGAAATATCAACACAACGCTGAATATCCGGTTTGGCCCGACCCTCCATCAGACCGATGATTTCCTTGAACTGGCGTCTAACCTCGGCCACCATGGCATGGGCTGCCCGGCCTACTGCCTGCATGGTCAGAGCAGAAAAGATAAAAGGCATGAGCGCGCCAATAAAAAAGCCGACCACTACCCTTATGCTAAGCAAATTAATACTGGTAATGCCAACTGTTTGGGTGTAAGCGGCAAACAAAGCTAAGGCAGTTAGCGCAGCCGAGCCTATGGCAAAACCCTTGCCGATTGCCGCGGTTGTGTTGCCCAGAGAATCCAGCTTGTCAGTAATTTTTCTGGCGGCGGGAGGCTGGTTGGACATTGTCACAATGCCGCCGGCATTATCCGCGATCGGGCCATAAGCATCAACGGACATAATGACACCGATTGTCCCCAACATGCCTACAGCAGAGATGGCCACGCCATACAGCCCGACAAAATAATAGGAAACAAGTAAGGCAACGCAAATTGAGAGCATCGGCAAGGCAGTGCTCATCATCCCAATTGCTAATCCATTAATGATAAGAGTAGCCGGACCTGTGACCGCAGAACGAGCCAGATTCTCAACTGTCTTTCCAGAGGTAAAATATTCAGAAAACAAGCCAATGGCCACCCCAACTAAAATGCCTGAGAGTATTGCCCAAAACACCCCCGGGTTTCCGGGTAACAACTGATTAACAATATAATATGAAGCGGCGATAAAAAGGGCGCCGGCAACATAAGTCGCATTTCTCAAAGCATTGGCCGGATTGGTATTCTTAAACACCTCGATAAACAGGGTCCCAACAAAAGAAGAGATTAATCCGGCAACAATTAGAATGAGCGGCAAGATCATCCAGGCAAAAGTGTTGGTTGTCATTAAAACACCAAGCGTAATGGTCGCAACCACAGCGCCGACGTATGATTCAAAAAGATCCGCCCCCATGCCTGCCACGTCGCCAACGTTATCGCCAACATTGTCGGCGATAACAGCCGGGTTGCGAGGATCGTCTTCGGGAATTCCGGCTTCAACTTTCCCGACCAGGTCAGCGCCAACATCCGCTGATTTGGTATAAATACCGCCGCCCACCCTGGCAAACAAGGCGATGGAGGAAGCTCCCATGGAGAAACCAGACACAACCAGGGCTTTGGTTTTTAAGTCCGGAATTAGGAGCCAAACTAAACCCAGGCCAATAATGCCTAAACTGGCAACCGTCATACCCATAACAGCACCACCCTTAAAGGCTGTGGCTAAAGCTTTTCCTTGATTATTATGAGCGGCCGCCTCAGCTGTCCTGACATTGGCCTGCGTGGCCGCGCTCATACCGATAAAACCGGCCAGCATAGAGGATAATCCGCCGGCAACATAAGCCAAAGCAACGGAACTGCCAATAAAGTAGTAAATGGCGGCAAAAACAATTACCAGGAAAAGGAAAAGGCTTAGGTACTGACGCCGCAAATAAGCCATAGCCCCGGACTGAATGGCCGTGGCAATTTCCTGCATACTTTGAGACTCAACCTTGATCCGCAAAACACCCCAAAAAAGATAAAAAGCATACCCTAACCCAAGCAAACCCGAAAGCACTATCCATTGTTCCATTATTCATTTCCCCTTTCTGTTAGCTAACAACTTCTTTGTTGTAAGTCGTTTGCCGTAGGCGAAGGTACTGTGTCGTTAGTTAATTATAGTATATGTTATAATGACTCGCAATGTTCACCATTACCGAACGCCAGTATAAGATCATCATGAAACAGGCCCAGGCTGGTTATCCTCAAGAAACCGGGGGTATCCTTGGTGGGCGGGAAAACACGATTCTTGGAGTTTTGCCGATTGCCAACAAAGTCATAAAAAACAATACGGAGATCTTTGGCATTACCGGCGACGACATTGAGCGCGCTTATTACTTTCTAGTTAAGCATAAGTTGGAATTTCTGGGATTATATCACTCTCACCCCAAAGGGATCCCCTACCCTTCCGCTCAAGATTTATCTCACAATCAAAAGCACCTGTTCATTGTCGGCCTCCAAGATCGTTACAACCCCGAACTTTATGCCTGGCGGGTAGAGGAGGGGAAAGTTTATGCTGAGAACATAAAAATCATCAGCGACATCGGCATCTCGGTTATCGATATTACTACCGGCAAACCAAAGTTGTCGGAGAATATCAGCCGGGAGGAAATGGATAGATTGGCGCAAATGATTGATGATTGGGTTACCGGCAAGGAGCCGGAATATCCCAGGATGGGTCCCGTTATGTGGGACGCTTCAAGTTTTTCTACGTTAGCCTGAGCCGCTTATAGCAGTAAAACAGACTGCTCGGGTAGCGCCTGTGTTTCCAGCAACCCCTGGCCAAAACTTCGATTTTCTTGCTTAGTTCGGATTTGATTTGCCGTCGTTGTTCATCAGTTAGGTTTAATCTCAACAATTTTTCCAGTGTTTTGACCCGAAATCGGTCCATGCCCCAATATTGGCGCGATAGCTGGTCAGCGTGGCCGCCTCTTTTTGTGATCAACGGCTCATCGAGAAAGGCAATGGGATATTTTAGACTCATACGCAACCAAAGGTCATAGTCTTCACAAACAGGCAGGCTTTCGTTAAATCCCCCCAATCCTTCAAATATTTCACGTTCCATCAAAATTGAAGAACAACTGATAATGCACAGCGGCAAACACTTTTCAAAGATCCAACCATGATATTTCTGATGCTTTCTCATTGGATTAAGATGTTCGCCGTTTCTAACCCATTTTTCATTGGTGTAGCAGATTTTAAATTCGGGGTAGTCGTGCAAAAATCCCAACTGCGTCTCAAGTTTCCGCTTATCCCACAGGTCATCTGAATCAAGAAAGGCGATGTATTGGCCGGAAGCTTGCTCAACCCCAAAATTCCGCGCCGCCGAAACACACCCGGAATAATCTTCAACAACGATAATTTCCAGGTCCTTAATTGTCTGCGCTTCAACTGACCCGATTGCTTCTTTGGTAAACTCCGGACGATCATAGGTGGGGATAATAACTGAAACCAACATAACTCTAATATTAGCATAAACAGTGCCCTCAAGACCTGCTACACCTTGCATCCTCCTCAATTTAGAAGTAAAATCTACTTAGTGACACTCAGGAGCTTTTTATGAGCCAACAAAATATCTGCCAGAGCTGCTCAATGCCGCTGCGTTCTGAAAATGATCTGGGCACAAACGCAGACGGCACAAAAAACCGGGATTATTGTCATTTCTGTTTTAAGGCCGGTAAATTTACTGACGATGGCATTACCATGGAGCAAAAGATTGAAAAAATGGTTGGTCTGGCAAAAGAAATGAACATTTCGGAAGATCGAGCTCGAGAGATGGCTAAAAATATTTTGCCCACCCTTCAACGCTGGAAATAAACATGAATTCGCTGTTCGTCGCGATCTTTGGCTTAACCCTCTCTGCCCTGGGCTACCGCTTTTATGCCACTTTTATTGAGAAAAATATCTGGCGGGTTGATTATAATAAAAAAACTCCGGCCGTTGTCAAAGACGACGGGTTGGATTATGTGGCGGCCAAACATTGGACAATACTTTTTGGCCACCACTTTGCCTCCATTGCCGGTGCCGGCCCAATAATCGGTCCGGTTATCGCCTGTGCTCTATTTGGCTGGGGCCCGGCCATATTATGGATCATTATCGGTTCAATATTTATCGGAGGTATACATGATTATTCTTCACTGATGCTTTCAGTCAGGCACAACGGCAATAGCGTCGGTCACATTGCCCAAAGCGTGATCAGCCGCCGCAGTCGATTGGTTTTTTCCTGTTTTCTATTGCTCGCTTTAGTTTTGGTAGTCGCGGTATTTGCCGCGGTTACTGCCAAAACCTTGGTCGAAGAGCCAAAGATAGTTATTCCAACTTTTAGCGTGCTGGTCGCGGCAATTATCCTGGGCTTCATGCTCTACCGCTGGCATATTAACCAATGGTTGGCTACCTTGACCGGCTTAATTATCATGGGTATATCAATCTACCTGGGCTTGATCTTCCCTGTTGTCATAAACAGCTCTCAAGCCACAAGCCTCTGGATCTGTGTTTTACTGGCTTACGCCTTTATTGCTTCAGTCGTACCGGTAAACATTATGCTGCAGCCAAGGGATTATTTGTCCGCCTTTATCCTCTTCTTTGGGCTGGTGCTGGGTTATTTAGGAATTATTGTATCCTTACCAAAGATGAACGCCCCAATGTTTATCAACTTCCAAAGCGTTCAAGGTAATCTCTGGCCCATGATGTTTGTAATCATTGCTTGCGGCGCCATCTCCGGGTTTCACTCTTTAATTTCATCCGGTACAACGTCAAAACAATTACCGCGCAAAAAAGACGCGAAAATTGTTGCTTTTGGCGGCATGATTCTTGAAGGCGTGCTTTCTCTATTGGCTATAATATCAGTCTGTGCCGGATTGTCGTGGATTGGCGGCACTCCCGGCCTGGTTTATCCGGAACTCATGGAGAAGAGCGGCTGGATTGTAACCTTTGGCAAAGGTTTTGGCCAGCTGGTCGCCCCGCTGGTTGGCGCGACCGTCGGTTCGTTAATCGCCATGTTTACCTTAAGCTCTTTTGTTTTAACAACGCTGGACAGCGCCACCCGGATTGCCCGCTACGTAGCCGAGGAATTACTTGGTGACGGGCTTGGCCTAAAAATTTTCAAAAATAAATATATATCTACACTAACTGTTGTTTTAGCCGCTCTCTGGCTGGCGCTTGGTTCGTGGACAGCTCTCTGGCCGGTTTTTGGCGCTGCCAACCAGTTAATCGCGGCTTTGGTGCTTTTATTGGCCTCTGTTTATCTTTTTCAAAAAAACAGGCCAACGCTTTACACCTTTGTTCCAGCCATTTTTATGATTATCACAACAATCGCTGCCCTGATCTATCAAATGATCGGATTTTTCCAGGCTAATAATTATCTTCTCTTTAGCCTTACAATCGTTTTGCTGGTTTTGGCCGCAGACATGTTAATTGAAGCCGGTAAAAGCGTGTAAAAGAAGAATGAGTAAGGCTTATATCAACGGTAAAATCATCCCTTTAAAAGATGCCAAAATTTCCGTCCTGGATCGGGGGTTGTTATACGGCGACGGTGTTTTTGAGTCCCTGCGCACTTACAACGGCCGCCCATTTCTCCTTGAAGAGCATATTAAAAGACTGTTAAAAGGTTTAAAAACGCTTAAAATTAGGTCTCCATTAAGCGCCAAACAATTTAAACTGGCTGTTTTAAAAACTTTAGCCAGTAATAAATTTAAAGAATCATATATCAAGATCATTGTTACGCGCGGAGAAGCGCAAGGCCACGGACTAGACCCGGCCCAAACCTCAGGAAGACCAACTCTAATTATGCTGGTGGAAGAACAAAAACCAACCCCTAAAAAACTTTATGTTCAAGGCTGGAAAGTAATTATCAGTTCGATTATCAAACCAAATGCGCCGACTTCACGAATTAAAACATTAAATTATGCGGACAACATCCTGGCCAAACTGGAAGCTAAAAAGAACGGGGCAAACGAAGCTTTTCTACTGGACAAGAACGGCGATGTCGCGGAAGGAACAGTCAGCAATGTTTTTATTGTTAAACGCGGCAATCTTTATACCCCAGCCAAAGAATCTCCTATTCTCCCCGGATTAACCAGAGAGTTGGTAATTAAGTTGGCTAAGCAATCGGCTTCCCGGGTTTTTGAAAAGAATTTATCCCCTGAAGAACTCTACGCCGCTGACGAGTGTTTTATTACATTGAGTGGCATCGGCATTGTGCCAATTACCAGTGTTTGGAATAAAAAGATTGGCAATGGTAAGTGCGGCCACATAACCGCTTCGTTGATCAAACTCTACGGCAGCATGACGTAGCGGAATTTTTTTGTACTGGGGTTACTCCTTACGGTAACTTTTACTCTATAAGCTTTCCAGATGTTTTCCGGCGTCACCACTTTTTCCGGTGGTCCCTCGGCAACCAGCTCCCCCCGTTTCATCAGAATTAACTTGGAGCAAAAACGCGAAGCCAGGTTAAGATCGTGAAAAGTAGCAATAATTGACCTGTGTTTACGCAATTTTTTTAATAACTTACAGATTTTCATTTGATAACGGATATCCAGATGCGAAGTCGGCTCGTCCAGCATGAGGACTCGCGGCTCTTGAGCCAGCGCCCGGGCAATAGCCGCCCTTTGGAATTCACCGCCGGATAACTCGCTGATAGGGCGATCTTTAAGGTTCCCTATCTTGAGTTCATCAATCGCCCATTGTGCGGCCTCACGATCATCTTCACTTTCAAAAGAAAAGCGCTCAAGGTAAGGGGTGCGTCCGAGTAAAACCAGTTCCTCAACAGTAAATCCATCAACCGGCTCCATTAGTTGGGGCACAAAAGCAACGCGCCTGGCCAGTTCCCGCCGGTCAAGGTTCTCAACCTTATGATTACCAACCATTATCGTACCATTTTGTATTTTGATGAGGCCTATAATGGTGCGCAGCAAGGTTGTTTTACCTGATCCGTTTGGACCCACAATTCCGACAAATTCTCCATCGGCCACCGAGAAGGAAATATTTTTAATAATAGGTTTCCTGGGAACATAGCCGCAAACCAAATTTTCTACTCGCAATATGCTCATTTACCTTCTGTCCTTCGCCGCCTTAGTAAATACAAGAAGAAAGGAGCACCAACCAAAGCCATGATAATTCCAATCGGGACCTCCATAGGAGATAAGACTGTTCTGGAAATTGTGTCGGCCAGAACCATTAACACCATCCCCGATAAAGCTGAAACAGGAATAAGCAGGCGGTGGTTTGGCCCGATAATCAATCTCATCCAGTGCGGAATTATCAAGCCGACAAAACCGATGATGCCGGAAACAGAAACTGCCGCGGCTGTCATAAGCGAGGCGGCACCAACCAAAACAAAACGAGTGTTTTCAACGTCAACACCCAGCGTTTGAGCCATTTCTTCACCCAGCAGCAAAGCATTTAGTTCTTTAGAAAAGAAATACGCCGCCCCGGCACCCACAATACAGTAAGGCAAAACCGTGGTAACGTTTGACCAACTGGCTGAAGATAAGCTTCCCAGCAACCAGAAATAGATGGATTGTAGATTACCGGTGATAATGATAATTAAGGCCAGGATGGCCGCGCAAAAAGCTGACAGGGCCACTCCGGCCAGGATTAAAGTTTCAGGAGATGTTTTCCCCGACACCTGAGATAGTTTATACACTACTATAACCGAAATTAAAGAAAATAAGAAAGCTGTGGCCGGCACTGAGCTCATGCCAAAAATAACAAACTGGGCGCCCAGGGCAATTGAGATTGAGGCACCCACCCCTGCCCCAGCTGAAATGCCGAGGATATACGGGTCGGCTAAAGGATTTCTTAGTGTGCCCTGCAGTATTACACCGGAAACAGACAATAAAAGACCGATTAATGCCGCCAGGACAACCCGAGGCAACCTAATTTGCCACAGAATTTCACTTCCCCAAAGATCACCAGGAGGGATAAAGACCGAACCCAAAAAGAGAGAGATCACCATTGCAGCCAGAAGCAGGACAAACAAACCAAAAATCGCGATCAGGCTTTCGTTTTTATTAAACTTGCGCATCATCTATGCCGTATTCTACACAAAACAACGTTATTTGTAAACAAAATTCGCTATTTTGTCAACTGCTTCAACCACCCGCGGCCCGGGCCGAGATAGGAGATCCTCATCTATGAACAATACTCTATTTTTACGCACTGCTTCCAGGCTGCGCCAGCGGCTATTTTTTTTCATCTCATCCCGGCTAACCAGGCCATCAGGGATAATAATGTACTGCGGATTTTCGGCCACCAGTTTTTCAAAGCTGTATTGCGGATAAACGGCTTTGGCCGCCGCAGCCACATTTTTTATGGCCGCCCGCTTCAGGATGTCATCGATAAAAGTCTCTCCACCCGCTACCACCAGCGGGTTCAGCCCAACAATAACCAGGGCTTTTCTCTCAATTTCGGCCGGGTTCCACAACTTAAGCACCTCCATAAGACTGGGGCGATATTCATTGGTCCGGGCTTTAATAGTCTGCAGCTGCCGCAGCATTCGCTTTGTCACATCTTTGGCTTTTTCTTGTGTTCCGGTTTTTTCGCCCAAGGCAATGATGCTCTCCATGACCCCATCAATTGTCTTAGGGTTGATTGTAAAAACTGGTAATCCATACTTTTTAAATCGCCCAACATCTTTATTTTGCAAATCTCCAAACATAACCACCAGATCCGGCTTGAGCGAGACAATCTTCTCAAGATTCAAAAAGAATCCGCCGATTTTCTCTTTGTTTTTAGCTTCGGGAGGATAATTACAGTTGCTGGTAACGCCGACCACGCGAGCTTCCAGGCTTAAGGCATAAAGCATTTCTGTAATAGACGGCAGCCCAGAAACTATCCGCCTCGGCTGCTCTGCCTGAGCGCTAATAGCAATTATAAATATAAAGAATATTAGCGTAAGTTTTCTAATATAATATCTCCCTGGCTAAAACCATTGGCCTGAGCCAGACAGGGACATTTCACCTTAAGCAAAAAATAGATATTTTTCTTTTCAGTATCAAGCGTCTCGTAATTCCCCTGACCTTTGGCAATCACCATATCTGCTTTTTTGAACAATCGCTTAAACTCTTTGGTGCCACGCGCCATTGTAGTGCCGGCATGATCGGAACCGCTCTTAATAACCTTGACCACCTTATCCAAGCCGACCATCCTGGCATCGGCCATTAAAACATCATTAAGCACCGGTTCACTTTTGACCGCAAAGACAACGCCAACCTGCTTAATCAATTCTTCAATTAAAACTTTATCAAAAACAATCTCACCCACATTATCCCCTATATATAATAGGAGTTTAGCCCTTTTTAGCTCCCGCTTAAAGCGTTGATAATCAGAAACCGCAAACTTTTGCTTTATCACATCTTTGACAGTTTGCTTAACATCAAATTCGGCCAAAGCGCCCAGATCAATAATATTGCCGGCAATGGCTAACCGGATCGCCATCAAGAGAGGATCAGCCGCTTTGGCAACGAGACTTTTTAAATATGGATAAAGCGCCAATGCCTCACGGTTGTTTTGCAGTTTAGGCTTTTTGTAAAGATCCTTGATCCCGGTCATTTTTTGAATTACGTCGTGAGCAAATTTGGTGGCTTCAGGCGGAGTCATCTGGTGGATATCAACCTTTGCCAGTTTCTTAATTACGGCAGAAAGAATATCCTGGCGCCGTTTTTCCGATCTTTCTACGCGTTGGAGAATTTCAATCGTCTGGCGGATTATACAGCTTACACATTCCAGAAAGGCCTTCACAAAGACTCACTCAACCCCTTTGTCCTTGAGGCTTTCTGCGGTGGCTAAAATTCGGCGAGGTTTGTTTTCCCCTTCAGGCACAGAGACGATTCCGGCTGCCTCCATCTCATCCATCAAGCGGGCGGCACGATTGTAACCAATCCTGAATTTTCTTTGGACATACGAGGTTGACGCCTGGCCCGTGGCCACAATCAGCTTGGCCACCTCGCCAAACAAAGTGTCTTTGCCCTCCCCCTCCCCGTCGCCAACTCCAGGCGCATCTGCCGGACCAAAGTCAATTGCTTTAATCGTCTCAATTTCTTCAATATATTCCGGTTTGCATTGCTTCTTGATAAAATCAATAACCCTTTCTGTTTCCGCATCAGTCACAAAAGAACCTTGTAAGCGGGTTGGCTTCATCGCGCCAATTGGGTTGTAAAGCATGTCGCCGCGACCTAATAGTTTTTCAGCACCAGAGCTGTCCAAGATTACGCGGGAATCAATTTGGGTGGCCACGGCAAAAGCAATGCGAGATGGAATATTGGCCTTGATTAAACCTGTAATAACATCGACAGAGGGCCTTTGGGTGGCAATAACCATGTGAATCCCGGTCGCTCTGGCCATCTGGGCAATGCGGCAGATCGCCCCTTCAACTTCGTTAGCCGCCACCATCATTAGATCGGCTAACTCATCAACAATTACGACTAGGCGCGGCAGCTTATCTTCTTCTTTTGATCTTTTGTTATTGTAAGAAAGGATATCGCGCGCGCCGGCAGCATGAAAAAGTTCGTAACGGCGATTCATTTCCTGCAGCACCCAAACCTTTAAGGTTATCGCCGCCTTTTTGACATTCGTTACAACCGGAGTCAGTAAATGGGCAATCCCATTGTAAATCGATAACTCAACCATTTTTGGATCAATCATAATAAATTTAACTTCATTTGGCGCTGCCCGCAATAAAATACTGGTAATTATAGAATTAACACAAACACTTTTACCCGATCCTGTTGTCCCGGCAATCAGCATATGCGGCATGGCGGCAAGGTCACCGATAACCGGATGCCCGGATAAGTCTTTACCTAGACAGAAAGCCAGCTTTGAGGCTTTGTGTTGAAAAGCCTTACTCTGAGCAATCTCTTTTAATCTAACTGGCGTAACTAACGGATTAGGCACCTCAATGCCAACCACCGATTTGCCCGGCACGGGAGCTTCGATCCTGATCCCTTGCGCTGCCAGGGCCAGAGAAATGTCGTTAGATAAATTATGGATGCGGTTAACTTTAACCCCAGGCTCAGGTTGCAGCTCATAGCGGGTAACAGCCGGACCCTGATAGATAGCCACAACATGAGCACCAACGCCAAAGCTGCGCAAAGCGGCCTCAAGTTGCTCTTTTCTGGCATTAATCTCCGCCTGCATTGTCTGGGCTTGTTTGAGCTCTTCCGCTGTGGGATCTTCCAGCAAAGAAAGCGGCGGAAGCTTATAGTCACCGTGCACCTGCATCTTTTCCTGTACAACCCTTGGCTCTTTGTGCGCGGTCAGATACGGCTCCCGCTTGTCCTTATACTCTTTTTCTTCTTTTGATATCGTTGACGAAATAATAATCGGCGGCGGGGGAGTTTTAAGATCTTCTTTCTTCTCCGGTTCTTTAGCCAGGAGGGGTTCTTTTTTGCCTGGCGGCACCTCGCCTACGGACTCTCCCGGAATAAGAAGATGTCTTATCCAGGCGATTAAGTTTAAAACCGTAACATTAAAAACCATCAAAAGCCCGATAATCGCTGCCGCCGACAGGACAATGTACGACCCTACAGTCCCAACCGTTCTGGTTAATGCATATATTGCGCTGTAGCCAATGACCCCTCCCCCTCCCTGAAAATAGATCGCTTCCGCCCCTGTAAAATAGAGGGGAGCATAAAACTGGGCAACCGCAATGTAAGTTACAAAAAGGATCGATAGACCAATCAAACGAACCGTTAATTCTTTTACTTCGTGCCGCAACAGCAAAATAAACCCGTAAGCCGCGATAAATAGGGGGAGCACCAATACGCCAATGCCCAACGCCGAACGAAAGATGGTTTTTACAATAAATAAGCCAACTAAGCCGGTAGAGGTAGATAGATTAGAAACGAAAACAAAAATCGCCAGAGCCAATAGCAGAATTCCAACAATATCCTGCTTAAATTTAGACGGCACTTCGCGCTCTTCCTTCTTATTGTTACTAACCCTGCTCCTCGTCTTACGTTTTGGGGGCATTTGCTAGGAAGTATAGCAAATTATCCCGGACCGGACAAGTTAAGCTTTTTGCGTCCCAAACCTCGTTAACGTTACCCCACCCAAGCCAACACAACCAGCCACTGCTTTAACAATAAAACCGACAAAGGGGACCAGGCCAATTAAAGACAAAATAACAACACCAAGCAGGGTTTCAATCATCAGAGTCATTTTCTTTTGCTTAAAGGCGAGCAAAACTTTTTTGCCAATAAAATTGGCTGCAGCTAAGTAGCCAATTAAGCCGGCAGAAACAAAAACAATGCCCCAAACAGGGATTAAAACTATGCCGACAATTGAAATCGCCAAAAGAATGGCGATCGGCACAAAAAGGAGTAAGGCTAACAAACCGATCCCAAAGTTTTTGCCAGGCTCTTTTTGGATTATACCTGAGATATTGCCCAATTGTGTGGGAAACAGTGCAACAAGAATAATAACTAAAACGAGAAAGCCAACAAAGCTTAAGATGCTAAACACAATCATCCCCTTGCCCACAAAAGCCCCCATGGCCAATCCACCGGGCAAGGCAATTTCTGTAACATCCCCTTTGACCATAGCCCCGGGACCTTTTTCAATATTACCTCCAACAGATACAACATTGCCATCGACCAAAGCCCCATCTTTTAGATAGACCGACCCGCCCACTGCCACGACATCTTCCAAAACTTTACCGTAAACAGTAACCGAGCCGCCGACTGACACGGCAGACTTTACTTCTATCCCAACCGGGACCTCAATATTTTTACCAACTTTGACCAACGCTTGCTGGTCCGCCAAGGCCACACTGCCAAAACAAACAACAGTCCCGATCAAAAGCAACACAAAGACTTTTCTTAACATCAAAACACCTCCAGGATTTGAGTGAATTATACGCACAGAAAAAAAGAGAGTCAACCGGAAATTTCGCACGCAATCTTTCACTGTTCTGTTATAATATATGTTGTCCTCATGAAAACACTTTGGAACAGCCTGAGAAGATTATATTTTAATTATGTTCATTATAATGACCGAAGAGCAATCTGGAACGCCATAAGAAAGAGCTTAAGGCTTGAGGCCAGCCAGGCTCCTCTCCTCTCCTTCGCACCGGGAGAAACATCCAAAGCCAAACCGCGCCGGGAAAAAGAGGGTTTTTTCGCCAAATACTGTCAAGGGCAGGGCTTAGATATCGGCTATGGCGGCGATTTATTATCGTCCAACTGTCAGGGCTGGGATTATGCGGACGGTAACGCGCAATATTTAAAAGGTGTGCCTGACTCAAGCTTTGACTTTGTCTACGCTTCGCACATTTTGGAGCATGTGCGCAATCCAACCGTAGCCATCAAAAACTGGTGGCGGGTACTAAAGACCAACGGCTACCTTATTGTTGCAATACCAGAGAGAAATCTATATGAGAAAAGAACCAGGCTCCCTTCTCACCGTAATAACGACCACAAACATTTTTTCCTGTTGGAAAATGACGAAGCCCCCGACACCATAGGGCTATGCCCCTTTATCAAGCGAACGCTCCCCCAGCATCAAATAGTTTACGCCAGGGTTTGCGGCAGCAACGACGAATACGCCATTGAAGCGGTGGTTAAAAAGATCAAATAGGCCAATGGTTTTCTGCAAAATATGTTCAGACACCACCCGCGCCATATTAACTTATTATCTGGATCACTATCTGGTAGCCGTTATAAAGCACTTTTTGACCTGTCTTCCTGGCCCAATCGAGCACATATTTTCCTTTGCCAACATCGGTAAAGTTATCATCAATCGCGATCAAAGGTTCAATGCTTTGTCTCAGTATTTCTTTAATACTTCCCAACTCTTTTAAGTGATGCGCCATGCTGGGCTCAGGATTGCTTGGATCAAGATCGTAACTATCGAGATAAACAAGATCAACCGGCGCCTCTATTTTTTTAAGCTTGGTTACGGAATCACCCAACATTTGTACCAGCGGGACGGTCGACCATGGAAATTTTTTTCTCAATATTTTTTTTGACCTGTTTAAATGAAAAATATTGTTATCAAGGGAGATTAGCTTGCCGTCGAAGAAATTTAAAAATTCGTAAAAAAGCAGCGAGCTCTGCCCTGCCCCCCAATCATTTTCCTGGCGCTGACAGCCCGTCTCAACAATTACAAAGTTATTTGATTTTTTGAAAAGCAAGGATTCAAAAATTATTTTAAATCCACTAAACCGATCAACCCGTTGCCCCCGGCTATAAAGCCCTTCCGACAAAGGCTGCTTATAATTATCTTCAAAATATTTAAGATACTCTTTTGCCTGCATATGGAACCCTTATAATAACACGTCCGGGGGGCGGTGGCTCCGGGAGCGCGATACCAAAATTTCCTGCGGAAATTTTGCCGGGCAGGGACTCGAACCCCGATAGGTAGAATCAAAATCTACTGGCTTGCCATTAGCCGACCCGGCAATATTAGTTTGTCGATTATAACAGCCTACCTGAAATTTTTCAATAAAAATGGCGACAAAGAGAGAGATGTTGACACAATTTCAACCAGGCAGATCAAGCGCTCTGGACACCACTTGGTGGCAGAGGCACGGCTCCCGCGCGCTCACCTGGATATTTCACAAAATTCTTAAGCGGCCCAATCGCCAGGCTCTAGCCGAGAGTTTAAAGGAAGACAGTTCAAAGCTTGGCCTGGAACAAAAAAAACAACTCCTCCAATTATTGCGGGAACACAAGCTAATTTACCCGAAATATACAAGCCGCAGCATTTACGACTTGCCCCTGGAAGAATTAAAACACTATCACCTGAGAAAATTAATATCCAGAAAACAGTTGGAAGGTTTTATTGAAGCTTTCAATGACACATTCAAAGAGCTTTTCATTATTAACTTCTCAGCCGGCCAATTTAGCGTCACCCATCCTCCTGGAGAGCAAAGCGGCCTGGCAATTGAACCACTAAATCTCGAAGATCCAATAGTTACGCCGAATTTGGCTGCTTATGTCCACAATGTTTTGCTGGCCACCAACCGCCCCCTCTCTTTTCTTGAAATCAAAGCGGAAATAGCAAAACAATTGCTAAGAGGGGAAAGAATCAAGGAAAAAGATCTTGGTATCGCCATTGGGGATCTCAAAGCCAGGAAAGTTATTTTCGCTACCAGCGGCACAAAAAAAAACGGCCCTCGTTATTTTTTAAAAGACCGCCTGGATGAAGTACTCCATCGCACCGTTTATCGTTATAAAAGCAACGAAGGCGAAACAGAATACATTTATAACAAAGAAGCCAATCAATTGATCGAAGAAGGAAAAGCTTTCGCGCTGATGGACCCAGACGGCCACACCTCTGTCATGCCAGAAACAGGCTTTAGAAAAGAAGCAACAAACTATGTTCAGGTAAAAACTTTGCAAAAAATAGCGCTCTGGGTGCACCAGGAAAACATACCTGAACTGATAGAACAAGGGCATCTAGTAAAGGGGTTGGAAGACGGCACCTTTGCAGAATGCTATGTGCAGGCCAAAGCCCAACAACATCCTGAATTTGCCTGCTTAATATTCAATCGTTTTGCCCGGGTTTATCTCACCCGCAAATATGCAGACAATTTTGATGAAAAATACGCGCAACTTAGAGCCGCCTTTGAAGCCCGGTTAACCTTTGGAGGCATGGAACCAATATTGGACCTGTTGCACGAAGCCAGAACTGTAGCCAGTATAGGCGGTAATTCCACCACCGTGGTTATTGCCTTATTCAAACACGCCAAAGCCCTGCCTCTTCTTGAAGAAACAGGCTGTTTTCGCCCAGATGACCTCCAGGACATTGAGCATTGCTTCCGCCGCTTTGATTTTGTCGATCGCTTTCCTTTATTGTTTACTCCCGGATACAGCTATTCTCTACAGAATTTTATACACTTTATTTACGACCAAACCGTGCACTTTGAATCATTCCAATTGCTGTTGACAGGCAAGTTAAGCTCCTTAAGGCGCCTAGCTAACGCTCGCCTTCCCCTGGTTGACCCGCTTAGAAGACAAATTGAATTGATTTATGCTCCTCTGGCCGAAAAATGCGGCTATATCGACCTGGCCAACAATATGCGCGATTTTGTAGCCAAGCTCACCGATCCGGAAGCTTATGCCGCCACCTTAGCGATCATGGAAAAAGCCATGGGAATGGGATATAACCAGGCACGGCTGCACGTCGCAACGCAAGCCGCGGAGATAAAGGCCATCATCGCGGAAAACAGCGGCTCGATTGTTTCAGACACCTTCACCAGAATTAAAGAGGTTGCCGCTCATCAGAAAAAAAACCAACAAAGGGGAAACAGGGAAGCCCCTCGCACTACTGATTTTATGGGCATAAGATACATTTGTAAAACTATAGGCGAAGCCTATCAAATAGCGGCTGAGCTCCAAAGCCACCTCGACCTTGCCCAGGCAAAAGAGATCCCTCCTGACAAAAAGCCTATTCAAGACAACCTTCAACGCGCCAGAAAAAGCGGCTGGCAGGGGTGGCGGGGCTATTTTTATGACCCATCACAGAATCAAGGTGCGGCTAAGCGGCGAGTTTTCTCCATACAGATTCTAACTGAAGAGATGTTAAAAGAAGATAAAAAGGGCCAATCCGCCCATTGGTGGATGAAAGCCGCTCGTGCCGCAGAAGTGGCCAGCAGGGAGCTTTCCAGTGTCTACAATCAACAGCATTTTGACCCTCCCCCCATAGACGAATATACCGGCAATGCAGAAGATGATTATTATATTGATCGCAGCGAAGCCAATAAATATCAGCGTGTTTTTGTCTATTTTGACCACTGGCAGGACGATTCTTTTTCAATTAAAGGCTCAACCTTCCCCGGCCACGGCTTCCTTCCTATGTTTCGACTAGGACGGGGCGCGATCCTGGCCGATGCCGCGGCTTTTCGAGCGTTTGATACCAGCCTGGTTACAGATGTTGATTTCGCGGAAGTCTATCGTTTTGACCAAGATGGGCACGGAAAAATAATTTTTACCAGCGCAAGACAAGGAGCTTCGCGCGCGGCTCTGACAGAGACCGTCCAAAATGCTTCATTAATTGTTTTTAAAACAGGAAGAGAGTTAACAGAAGAAGAATTAATAAAGATTTTACGATCCACAAAGAGTTTTAGAACCTCTTTCCTGGCCAAATTAAGACTGGAATTAAACAAACCACACAAGCCAAGCCGGGAACAAATAAAGACCAGGGGTCAGGATGATCCTATAGCAAAGAAAATTGATACTGCGGCAAAGAGGCAACAGATAATAACGCTCACCGGTCTCCGGGATGAAAATGAAGTTTTTGAAGCCATCGGCCTGGGCCTAATAGATCTAGCTACAATTGAAGAAGCCTTAGGCATACTTACTACCAGGGTAGATCTTTCCACTTCGGGAGAAAATTTATCGTTAAAAATTGACACGCCGGATTGTTTGGGGCTCTTTTCCTATATCCTTAACCAGCAAACACCAGAGGCTTTTCACATTCTCGCTGCGAGCGCCCAGGTAATAACCCGGGCCCAGGGTGTTTCTCCTGCCACTTTGCAAATAACGCTTAGGCCCAAAGGCGCAAAAACCCCCTCTTTAAACTGTATGCAGGTGCGGACCGATATCGAGAACTTTCATCGAAGAGGAGAAACCTTTACTGACAGGCACAGGAGGGGGCAGGAAACAACATCTTTAAAAATAAACTTGTCTTTAACCAATCGCGGAAATTGGAATATCCTGCGCGAGATCGCTCGCCTTGCCGCCGAGTTTGACTTTAATATTTTAAGCTTCAATCTCCCTAACGCGTCGGAATCTAAAGATGGCGAAATTATCATAGAAGCTACTCAGCAAGTCGGGACAAAAGAAGATATTGTTGAACACATGAAAACTGCCTTTCACGAGGGGCTCCAATCATTCAAGGGATTCCGCTTTAGTCTTGAGGAAATCAGTTAGCCGTTTTATAAAATTGTTTAATCCGTTGCTCTTGCCCGGCAGTTAGCTTCTGCTTCCTTCGCTTCATCATTGCCTTAGCACCGGCTAAAAATTTCTCTAATTCATATTTCTCCCCACCCCAACTAAACGCTGGCACTTTTTTGGGCGTCACCCCGCCGCCAAACACATTCGCCCCCACCCCGATCACCGCACCGGTTGTAATCAGCGTGCCAATGCCGGTTTTTACAAAATCACCAATAAAACAGCCCATAAATGTCTGGCCTGTGTCAACGCCTCCAACTTTAACTGAGCCGTAATTATTTTTTAGATTGGAGTTGGTCGTCCCTGCCCCCAGATTTACCCATTCGCCTATATAAGAATGACCAATAAAACCGTAATGCGCCTTGTTAGAATAGCCGTGGAAAATTGAATGCATCACTTCGCCGCCAATCCGGCACTCCGGACCGATGGATAACGGCCCTCGAAGATAACTTAGCGGCTTAATGATCGTTCCCTTGCCAATATAAATCGGCCCCTGACGCGCGTCCAGTACGCAGCCGGCCTCAACCTCGGCACCTTTCTCAATTAAAACATTTTTTTTATCATAAAAAACTACAGAAGAGTGAACCTTGCCTCTGATTCCTTTGCCCAAAACCTTTAAGTCTTTTTCCAGGTCTTGCTTAAGATAAACAATTAAATCCCAAACGTGCTTAATTTTTCTTTCCGGGTGATCCTTGAGCATCCTGGCCCCGCACCTCAAATCTCCCTTTGCCCTTAAACAATCAAGGGAATATAATTGGGATTCCGAATTTTTCATTAATTCGTCATTAGTCATTAGTTATTCTGCCTTGCGTTTATATTTTGGGTCTTCAAACGAATAGGTAAACTGCGTATGTTTCTCGTATCTGCCCTCAAGAATGGCCACTACATCTTCGATAAAAACAATCTCTTCGTCAGTTGGGATCACCAACACCTTAACCGGTGAATCGTCAGCCGAGATCAGTTCTTCTTTTTCACGACTAACGGCCTTTTCGTTTTTCTTTTTATCCAGCTTAACCCCCACACCTTCCAGGTTTTCTAAAACTCTCTCGCGCAGCTTCCAGTTTAATTCCCCGGCTCCGGCGGTAAACACCAGCGCGTCAACACTGCCCAATTCCGCCAGATAAGCTCCAATATATTTTTTTAAACGATAGACCTCTATTTCGATAGCCAGTTGTGAGCGTTTATCTCCGGATTGCGCGGCTTTTTCAATGTCGCGGCGATCCGTATATTTGCCGGTAATACCCAGCAACCCGGATTTTTTATTGAGAATCGAATCTATTTGTTCCGCATAAAAGCCCTCTTTTTCAATCATAAAAATAATTATCGCCGGATCTATGTCGCCACAGCGCGTTCCCATTACCGCGCCCTCAAGCGGCGTCAGCCCCATGCTGGTATCAACAGAAACTCCCCCTTTAATGGCCGTGAGACTGACTCCGTTGCCAATATGCAAAGTTATTAAATTTACTTCCGACGGTTTTTTATTTAAAAGAACAGCGGCGCGACAGGAAACATAAAGATGCGAAGTGCCGTGAAAACCATAACGGCGAACCCCATACATGCCATACCACTCATAGGGAACGGGATAAAGATAGGCCTTCTCCGGCATGGTCTGGTGAAAAGCCGTATCAAAGACAGCGATATGGGGGATGTTGGGAAAGGCTTCTTTGGCTGCTTCGATACCGGAAATATTGGGGGGGTTATGCAGGGGAGCCAGATCCTGGACACTTCTAATAGCTTCTAAAACTTCCTCATTTATTAAGACTGAGTTTTTAAATTTTTCTCCGCCATGAACTATGCGATGGCCGACGGCAGAAATCTCCGACAGGTCCCTTATCACCGCATTTTCGCCCGTGGTTAATGTCTCAATAATTTGCCCGAGCGCTGTTCTGTGGTCAGGACAAACATCTCCCGGGCCAATGCGCTCAACCACCCCTTTGGTCAAAGTTTGTCTCTTTTCCCAGAGGTAGAGCTTATATTTTACCGATGAACTACCGCAATTTAACGCCAGAATTATCATCTATTATTTGTCCTTCTTTATCAACAATCAAGGCTCGCACATTTAAACCATGCTGAGGGCCCAAAACAAAAATTGCCGTAGACAGAGCGTCAACCGTCGCCGCATTAGTGCCAACTACGGTTACGCTCTGACACAAGTCGGCCGGCCGGCCTTTCCGCGGGTCTATGATGTGCTGGCCGCGTTCGTAATTGCCGGAGGTAGACAAACTTTCCTCATCTTTTAGCTCAATCGTGCCAAGAATCTTATCCTTGTCTAGCGGATGTCGAACCCCAACTGTCCAAGTTCTATCGCCGAAGACGGCAATACTGGAACGCATGTCTATTATACCGCTTTCCGCGCCCGATTTCATTATGAGCTGTCGCGCTTTTTCAACAGCAAACCCCTTGCCAATGCCCCCCAGGTCTATCTTTCCGGAATGTCTAATATTAAACGCGCCACCGCTCAACCTAAAAATTTCGTCTGCCAGCTTAAGGCACTCGGCGGTCTCCGGGGAAAGCTCAAGCCCGGCCCCTTTGTTTAATAAACTAACTTCACTCTCCGGCTTAAATGTGCTGAGAAGCCGATCGAATCGTTTTATTTCATTAAACGCCAGGGTTACCAAACGGTGGGCATTTGGCCCGTGGACCTTCACCCGAACCGGCGTACCCATAATAAAATCATTTTTCTCAGCGTCCATTTGCCCTCTGGAGTAAATCCGGGCCAAAGAAAATGCGACCAAAAGCAACCCGATTAATAATAAATACGGCAGACGTAGTTTCATAATTCCCCTGTGTATGATATAATATATGAGGTTAATAGACAATTGATATGAACAAGGTTAAGAGCCTAAATCGCAAAGATCTCCTCGGCCTCAAAGATCTATCCGTTGAGGAAATAAAATTAATTCTCCGTACAGCCCACTCGATGAAAGAAGTCGCCGCCAGACCAATTCCCAAAGTCCCAACCTTACTCGGAAAACACATCATTACTTTGTTTTTTGAAGCCAGTACCCGAACCAGAACGTCTTTTAATATGGCAGCCAAGATCCTCTCAGCCAATATTACCAACATAGCTATATCTTCAAGCAGCGTAACAAAAGGTGAAAGCCTGATAGACACTGTCAAAAATCTGGAGGTTATGGGGGTCGATGCTATTATTATCAGACACCCCATGGGCGGGGCTCCGCTCCTGGCCGCACGCAATTGCAAAGCTTCAATAATAAGTGCCGGAGACGGATTTAATGAGCATCCCACTCAGGGTTTACTGGATATTTTTACCATGCAAGAAAAGAGAGGTAAGCTAAAAGATAAGAAGATTTTGATTGTCGGTGATATTTCTCACTCTCGCGTGGCCCGCTCCAATATCTGGGGCTTAACCAAACTAGGCGCCAAAGTCACAGTGGTCGGCCCACCCACCATGATACCCAGGGGGATTGAAGAGATGGGGGTCAACGTTTCCTACAATTTAGACGACGAGATCAAAGAGGCTGATTTTATAAATATGTTAAGAATCCAAAATGAACGCCAGGAAAAAGGACTCTTCCCCTCGATTGAAGAATACCATAAACTTTATGGCCTAAACAAAGAACGAATGAAATATGCCAAGAAAGATGTCCTGGTTATGCATCCCGGGCCCATCAACCGCGGAGTGGAGATTACCTCCGAAGTCGCCGATGGGCCATACAATGTTATTTTAGAACAGGTCACCAACGGGGTAGCGGTTAGGTCTGCGCTACTTTTTTTGCTCCTGGGCGGGAAAACCTAAACGATCTTCGATGGATCGGACACGGCCCAATCTCAACAATTTTACCGCGGTGAAACTCTGTGCCATATCCTTTATGAAGATCAAAACGATAATCCGGATATTTTCTATGGTAGCGCAGCATCAACCAATCCCTGGTAACTTTGGCGATAATTGAGGCGGCGGCGATTGAAGCATATTTTCCGTCTCCGCCAATAATACTTTGTGAAGGGATGTCTAAATCCAAAGCCATGCGCCGACCATCGATCAAAAGATAATCTGGAGCAACAGATAAATTCTCAACCGCCAACTTCATAGCCAGGAGATTGGCTTTACCAATATTTATTTTATCAATTAATTTATGATTTACTTTCCCTATCCCCACACCTATCGCCCTGGCCTGGATTTCCAGAAATAGCTCCTCACGTCTCCTGGGGGATAATAATTTTGAATCGGCCAATCCTTTGATTTCAATTTCTGGAGATAGAATTACCGCGGCAGCCACAATCGGTCCGGCTAAAGGGCCGCGACCCGCTTCGTCAACTCCGGCAACAAGCCTAAACATGCTGCTAAATTATATCATATGAGGCCAAATTTGGTCAGCGGCCAGATGCGGATAAAGGCTGGGCCGATTAAGTTTTCTTTGGGCAAGAGCCCCCAGTAGCGACTATCGGCGGAAGCGGGACGATTATCGCCAAGGACCAAAAAATAGTCCTGGGGAATATTAACCGGGCCAAAATCAAAAAAGTCCTTGTTCATGGAGTGAGTTTCTACTATCGCCTCATCGTTTATATAAACAACGCCATTCTTCATCTCAAACTTTTCCCCGGGTAAACCCATTGTCCGTTTAATTAAGTCTTTTTTGTCTCGGGCACCAGAATTAACCTGGCGAAAAACAATAATTTCCTGCCTCTTGGGTTCACGAAAATGAAAAACAACCTTATTTACCACAATTCGGTCATGAATATCTAAAGTAGGCTCCATTGAACCGGAGGGGATCCAAAATACCTGGAGAAAAAATGCGCGAATGATCAAAGCCAAGATAAAGGCGACTGCAATAGTCTCAAACCAGTCAAAAAACCAGTTCTTCTTCAAAAGCTTTAAACCCCTTCTTC
Source organism: candidate division WOR-1 bacterium RIFCSPLOWO2_02_FULL_46_20 (assembly GCA_001771365.1). Lineage (GTDB taxonomy): Bacteria > Margulisbacteria > WOR-1 > O2-12-FULL-45-9 > O2-12-FULL-45-9 > O2-12-FULL-45-9-A. The sequence goes on from METP01000040.1 coordinate 57,050, forward strand.
TACTTTGGTTGCCTGGCTGCCAATGCGCTCACGCAGGTAATATAATTTGGCGCGTCTAACTTTACCGCTGCGAAGAACCTCAATCTTTTCCAGCCTGGGTGAATGTAACACAAAGGTACGCTCAACTCCCACACCTTGAAATATCTTTCTCGCGGTAAAAGTTTCTCTTGATCCTCCACCCTGGCGCTTAATAACAATGCCTTCAAACCCATGCAGCCTTTCTTTGCCACCCTCAACAATTTTTGAGTAAACCTTTACTGTATCCCCCACATTAAACTGTGGAATTTCTTTTTTCATTTGCGCTTTTTCAATCTCTTGTATAATGAGACTCATTTCAATCAAAATCCTCCTTATCGACCCAACAACCTGTCCAGTATTATAGCATTTGCGGAGCGAACTGACAAATGATTATACTCATCTTTTCCGATAATTGGCTCTAAAATCAGGTCAAATCGCTCAAAAACTTCGTCTGCTATACCCCAACCTGTACCAATCACTAACAAATATGGCTGCTTTGCCCCGCTCATTTCCCTTTTTAAATCCTTAAATTTAGTCTTACCGACTGCCTTTGCCGACGTTCCAACTACCGTTGGCTTCTGGCCTTCAGCTCGGATTATTTCATCGATTGTTTCGTCTAACGATTCTTTAATAGAGATCAACTTAAACGCTTCCGCCCGCGTCCAATTAAACTCAAGGCTGCTATCGTCCATCCAAAAGCTGCGAATAAGCTCGGCAAACTCTCTTTGCGCCGGCAAGGGATTAACCACATAATATTTTTTAATCCCAAAAGTGCAGGCGCATCTGGCAATATCGTGCAGATCAAACCCGGTAATACAGGTTGAGACGATATCTTGTCTTTTGTTGTACACGGGGTAATGCAGCAAAGCAAGATAGACATTGGCCTTAGCCAATAAGTCAGGCCGGCGCTGTCGCGTCTTTATTAGCGCCTGTTCGCGTCGCCACTTGGCAATCTCCGCATGGTTGCCGGAGAGTAAAACGTCAGGGACCTTCTTGCCGGAAAACTCCTCCGGCCTGGTGTAGCTTGGGAAATCAAGCAAGCCATCATAATAAGAATCTTGCTTAACCGACTCGGATTCTTTAACCACGCCGGGGATGTGCCTGGCGACCGCGTCAATCAAAACCATGGCAGGTATTTCTCCTCCGGTTAGAACATAATCCCCAATTGATATTTCTTCATCAACCATTTCCCTCACCCGTTCGTCTACCCCTTCATAATGCCCGCAGAGTAGAACTAGATGTTCCTGTTTCGCCAGCTCATTAACCTTTTGCTGGGTAAGCTGTTTGCCCGTCGGGCACAATAAAATGACGGACGAGGGACGATTGACGATGGACGATAATGCCCGAGCAACAACATCAACTTTCATGACCATTCCCGGTCCGCCGCCATACGGAGTATCATCTGCGGTTTTGTGTTTATCCGAGGTAAAATCGCGGAGATTAACCACCTCTAAACTTAAAAGGCCCTTTTGCTGGGCCTTTTTAAGTAAACTCTCATTTGTTGGTCCCTGAAACATTTCAGGGAATAGGGTCAAAACATCAATCCGCATTTTATCCCGAGAACTGTCGAGGAAGCATTACAGCTGGCGAATATCTTGAACGATTCCGTCCTTAACAATAATTTCAGCGCCGCCAACTTTTTTGTAAAGATTATCTCCAACCTCTACATTTACCGGACCTTCAAGCGGACCCTGGACGAATTCTGTTCCCAATTGTAATTTTTTTGCTTCTTCGATCTTCAGCATCAGATCAACTTTGGCTGCTGATTGTCTGTTTCTTTCATCTTCGATCTGGTGCTTAAAGGCAACGGCTTTTTGGTTTAGGCCTTTCTGTTTCAGGTTTTCCAACTGGGTTTTGCCCCTCTCTACCATTTGAGAAGCCTGGTTTTCAAGGTTGCCCACCGCTCTTTCTAATTCTTTTACCAGGTTCTGCCTGAAGGCTTCGGTCACAATCGCCTTGACCATAACTACTCTTTTTAATTCAACTGAATTGCTGCTCTGCTTTTCCGCCATGATTTCCTCCTTTATCATCACTTAAAATTTCGACTGAGACCCTTTTGTTTTGTTTGGCCGCCGCGGCATTAGTAATAGCTCTGATGGAATTGGCGATCCTGCCCTCACGCCCAATAACCTTGCCCACATCATCAGGGGCTGTCGTTATCTCCAGGAGGGTAACAGTTTCTCCAACAGTTTCCTTAACCATAACCTGTTCCGGCTTATCTACCAACGCTTTAGCCATATACTCAACTAGCTCTTTCATGCTTTCTGCTCTTCCTGCCTCACCTCTTCTGGATTCATTTCGGCCTCTGGCGGCGCATCAACCGGCTTTTCTTCCTCGGCCGGCTTTTTTGTTTCGGCCGGTTTTGCACCTTCTTTCCCGGCTTCCGCTTTTAACTCTATCTTAGACTTCTTTTTTGGCAGTAAGGCTAGATTAACCGGGGGTAAAATTCCTACTTTACCCAGGAGAAGCCTAACTTTATCAGTAGGTTTTGCTCCTTTTTTAATCCAGGCCAGGGTTTTTTCCTTATCCACATCAAAAACCGATGGCTCCTTTAGAGGATTATAGGTACCTAAAATCTCAATGATACTGCTGGCGCTGGCGGCCGACTCATCTTGAACCACAACCCGGTAAAAGGGCTTGCTTTTTGCCCCTTTTCTCTGTAATTTAATTTTTGCTGCCAAAGTAATTTACTCCTTTCAGTTTATCTGTTGGTAATTATAGCAAATTTTGCTTGATCAGGCAAGACGTGAGAGGTAATACTTATAAGAAGCCTTCAAATCCTCAACCGCGTCCCCACCAAACTTCTCAAGCAAGGCATTGGCAATTTCGAGCGCCGCGACCGCTTCACCAATCACCGCAGCCGGCTCAACGGCACAAACATCCGAACGCTCCACCAGCGCTTCGCACACCTTTTTAGAAACGAGATCAACTGATTTAAGGGGTTTTTTTAGAGTGGCTATCGGTTTCATGGCTGCCCTAATAATTATTGGCTCGCCATTGGTCATACCGCCCTCCAGCCCTCCGGCATTGTTGGTGGCGCGATAATACCCTTTTCCTGGTGAATAAAAAATCTCGTCGTGGACTTTGGAGCCCGGGAGGCTGGCAACGCCAAAACCAAGGCCAATCTCAACCCCCTTAATTGCGGGGATCGCCATTACGGCCCGGGCCAGATTTCCGTCGAGACGCCTATCCCAATGAACATGGCTGCCCAAGCCTACCGGCGCACCGGTTACTGTAATTTCAAAAATACCGCCAAGAGTATTGCCTTCTTCCGCAGCCCTATCAATAGCTTTTTTCCATTCTGTTTTGTTTTTCGCTTTACCAATTTGCAGGACTTCGCTGAAAACATTGATTCTGAATTCCGCCAGCAACTTCTTGGCAATAGCCCCCACCGCTACCTTAACCGCAGTCTCCCTGGCGGAGGCCCGCTCAAGAATATTTCTAATGTCTTTCTGGTTATACTTAACCGCTCCGGCCAGATCGGCATGCCCGGGGCGGAGACGGGTAATTGTTTTATCAAAAAGTTCCGTGCTGCGATTGGTGATACGCAAGGCTATGGGGCTGCCAATGGTTTTACCGGCTCGAACTCCAGAGGTAATTTCAACTTTATCTTTTTCCAGCTTCATCCGTTTCCCACGGCCATAACCTTGCTGTCGTCTTTCAAGTTCTCGATTAATCTCTTCTTCTGAAAGGAGTAAATTAGCTGGACAGCCTTCAAGAATAGCCACCAAGGCTGGTCCGTGCGATTCACCGGCGGTGAGAAACCTTAACATAGCAAGGCGATTATAGCACGCCGGAAAGAGCAATGGCAATAAATTCCCACACCAAAACCCCACCTGCTCAAGCGGGGCATTAGACCCCGCTCTTC
>METP01000040.1:60957-102430 GCA_001771365.1 candidate division WOR-1 bacterium RIFCSPLOWO2_02_FULL_46_20
CGCCTACAAGATAACCCCACCGCAAGCGGTGGGGTATTTTGGTGTGGGAATAAATTTCAAAGCGGCGATACCGCTCTGCCGGTTATAAATTCCAGAGAGGGAAACTATAGATATTTTTCGTCAGTTGAAAAGGCGCGGATTGGCGGGAAAACACGATCCCGTATTTAATTTCCGGGTCCATCTCCATTAGCTTTAATATCGCTTGATAATCGCCGGGGTGAAGTTTTTGGGAAGCTTTTATTTCTGCCGCTATCTTAACAGAACCGCTGGTAATAATAATGTCGACCTCCATTCCATTCTTCGTTCGCAGATAGGAAAGCTTCCAGGGTAAGTCATTGTATTCGATTTGCTTCAATATTTCATCTATCACAAAACCCTCAACAATCTTTCCAAACTGGGGGCTTAGCTCATCCGGCATCCCTCTTTCCCCGGAAATAAATCTGGCCAGGCCGGTATCCGTAAAATAAGCTTTGGGTGATTTACTGATTTGGACACGCAGTGATTTACTGTAAGCTGGAATCAGGCGGCAGACAAAGGTGTCTTCTAAAATGCCGTAATAAGCTTTAACTGTATGGGGACTGATTCCGAGCACTTTTGCTTTTACTGCGTCATTTACAATGAAAGTGTTTTCGCTCGCCGCCAGCGCCAAAAACTGCTCAAAAGTTCCAATATCCTGGACCAGATTTTCCCGCCTGATTTCACTTTCCAGATAAGTCGCCTGATAAGCCTGCAATAGTTGGTGGGCTAGAGAAATATCTTCCTGCAAGCATGGTTCAGGCAGCATGGTATGCTGGATCCATTTTAAGAAAGAGGGCAGGTGATCGCGCGGTTCCTGGAACTCAAGCTTTTCTTGCAACTGGTTAATTTTAAACAAATAAGGCAGGGCCGAATTTTTGTTTAGGAGTTCGGACTGGGAAAGGGGCCATAGGGTTTTTGAAAAGCATCGTCCGGCAAGAGTTTCGGCCCTTTGGCGTTTGAGCGGTCTGGCTGATGAGCCCCAGATCCAAAATTTTACTCTCCCCTTATATTTCTCATGTATTCCCTGGATGGCCTGGAAAAAGACCGGGATTTTTTGAATTTCGTCCACAAACACGTGTAAAGTCCCATCCCGTCTTTTTATTTCTTCTTCTATTTCCAATACCCATCGCTCCGGACTGCTTTCGTAGCGCATGAGCGTGACCAGGTCAAAAAGAGGGAAATACAGCGCGTTTTTATATCCTCGGCGGAAATCATCCATCAGGGTAGTTTTTCCTGTTTGTCTCAGTCCAAAAAGTTGAACAATTTGCGGCTGGTCCGCAACGCTAAAAAGCCAATTTTTTAAGTGTCTTGCAATCACACCGCAATTATAGCGGATATATTTGCAGTGTCAAGTAGTTTGCCTTTCTGTCAATAAAGTCCCGGCTCCAGCTTTCAAATCCCAACTCCTGAGGCGGATCCGCCTTTGGCGGATAATTCGCCCCGATATGACATCGGAGACAGGAACAAGTCCCGATGTTTTAATCGGGATCCCGACTTTACGTCGGGACTCGAGGATTAACCTTTAAAAGTCCTGGCGAGACAAAAGCCAACATCGGGGCCGCGGCTCCCAGGAAGGTAATTGTAGCGACAATCGGCCTGCAGATAAACTGGAAAGTTGAAGTCCCACGAACCACCGCGAAGAACCGACTCTTTTGTCCATTTCCAAACATTTCCTATAAGATCATACAAGCCTTCGGCGCTCCCTATCTAAAAAACATCATCCTTCAGCCGCGGGCCGCCCGCGGCCTGAAAGAAACTCCGCCTATCGTCATTCCGGCCAAACCAGCCTGGACACAGCTCAGCGTCGAAGAGCAAGATTTATCTTTGTACGACGAAATGTTCGAAGAGAAGGGAGAAAGCGATGGCCGGAAAACAAGCTAATTCACCGGCCGGTATCTTGTCCTGTCCCAACACGCTGGAAGGGATGCTGGAATATCTGAATTTGCTCCACAGCCTGAAAAACTATCAGGGAACGCTGGAAGCGGCGGCCAAAGAAAACCTGTCGCACCAGGACTTTTTCCACCGACTGCTTTCTGACGAATCGTCCGCCAAATTCGCCCGGCAAACCCAAAATCGTATCGTCCAGGCCAGATTTCCTGCCCTCAAAACCATCGACAACTTTGACTTTAACCACCCGGCCAGTATTCCAAAACAAAAGATCCTTCACGCCCTGAACCTCTCTTTCTTGGATCAGGCAGGTGGTTTGGTCTTGATCGGCCCAACTGGTATTGGTAAGACCCACCTGGCCATCGCCCTGGGCTACAAAGCCGCCGGCGCCGGCGTGCGAACCCTCTATACGCGAGCTGTAGACATGATTAACCATTATCGCATCCCAAGCGGATCATAGCCTTCATAAAGCCATGAGGGTCTACAGCAGCCCGGCGCTGCTGGTCATTGATGAAGTCGGCTACTTGCCGTTTGATAAGCAGGGCAGCGACCATTTCTTTAATGTCATTTCCAGTCGCTATGAAAAAGGCTCGGTAATCTTAACGACTAACCGGCCATTCAAAGACTGGGGGGAAATATTCCATGACAATACGATCGCTGCCGCTATCATCGACAGACTGGCCCATCATTCAGAAGTGATCAAGATCGAAGGGGGCAGTTATCGAGTCAAAGACAGAAAGTTAAAAGATTCTCTCTCGACAACTGAATAGTCCGCTTACCTCCCGCTTTATTTTTTTTGCTTTTTTATCCGGGGCAAGGGGATGGTGTAACTAATCGCGGTAAACTGGTCCCGCCATATCGCGGAAAACTGGAACCTTTCTGACTGCGGCCTACAAGCAATTACTGCTCAACAAAGAGGAAACAGAAAAACAGAGGGTTCAGCTTGCCGAATTGGCCAGTCAGCTTGACGAGATAAATGTTAAAATAGAAGAGCTTAGGATCAAGATGAAAGCGCGTAGATTTGTTTTCTCTGGCGAGGTGTATTTAAGGCAGTAGGAAGTTTGCTTGTCAATGAACGTAAAGCGTCGCAGTCAAAAGAAATATAGAAAAATTTTAAGATAATTTAATGGCTTAGCGTTTCATGACAAACTATTCAGATTCGCGACCCTTTTTAACGAAAGGGAGCTCTGTATATCGATTACAGTAGATAGCAACATCAAAGCCAAGGTTTCGGGTTCTCTGCCAGAGCATTTCGATAAAATCCTTAATTCTAGCGAACAGATTGTATATTTGCCTTGTTCTTTTTTTGAAATTTCTAGACTCTGCAAGTTTCAAAAAATTTGTTGCAGTATTAGAATGTCGTTTTATTTCTGCCTTAAAACTTTCAAGGCCTAAACTATTAGATCGGCAGTCAAAGAAACTTTTCAAAGCTGGAATTTCTGCTGCGGTAAAATAAGTTGTTTTCCCTTGATGGATATATCCCAAGGCATTTTTTAACCTGTTAAAAAAACTTTCAGCTTCTGCCACTTGTTGGAGTTCGGTTGAGTTAATAAATCCTCTTGTTTCGAGCGCTTGCAACATATCCGTGCTATACGGGAGTCTTGCTGCGCAAAGCCCTGCTTCAGTCCTTAAAATCGCTTGGGCAATTTTGATTTTTCTGGTTTCAAGCGAAGGCGACAGCAGCCCCCTTGAGTCGATATCGCGACGGTCAATGAGGTACAGGCTCTTGAGCCAGATATTTGGAAAATAATAAGGGGCCAAGAGCTTTTCTTCGTTTTGATAGTAAGAACTGACCTGATCAAAAAATGATTTTACAGTTGTTTGATCGCTTACTGTTTCAATGGGCAGTGCATCGGCGGCAAATTTAGCGATCCTGATAAAGTTTTGCCGATTGTTGATTTGCACGGTTTTAGCTCTTCCCTTGCTTAGGGTGCTGATTAAGTTATCACTTTTAATGCCGCATTCAGCAAGGGTCTTTTCGATCTCCCCAGCCAAATAATTAAAGTAAGCGCGGTTTTTACCCTGAAAAACAACAATAAAATCAAGGTCAGAGAGTAACGTTGATTTTCCTGCGCTGCCTGCCACCAGAAAGACCGCAAGTTGAGTCTCAGCTTGTCCAAACTTTTTCTTAGCTTTGTTCTGTGCGATTTTGACAATTCTTGGCATAACTTCAAGATGCAGAGCTCTTAAGGCGGGGGCGATGGCTTGCGCCTCGAATTGGTTCTCTATGGGCTTACAGCGCTCCGCTTCTAATATTTGTTCCATTTTCTGGCGGTACAAGCGCCTAATGTCTCCGATCTCAGCGGGAATATGTTTTGGGAGTTCAATTTTTATTTCAAGGAAATCTTCTTTTTCTACAAGGATAACATTTTCATCTGTACTCCGGCCGCTATTCAAAATTTCTCTTATTTGGGCCGGGGTGATAAATTGTGTGGCCCCGCTAAAACTTAGCTGGTGTATACCGTTGGGGAGGGGAAACTTGCCGCACAATCTGAAAGATAAATCCGGCACATGAGGATAGTGACTAAGCCTTTCGTGCAACGATCTTGCATAAAGACTGGCCTGTAATCTCAAGGGAGTTTTGCGCAGCGCTTCAAGCATAAAGTAAACCTTATATCAAGATAATCTTATGGCCAATTTGCTGTGGAGTTCAGAGTTTGTTTTCTCTAAAATTACCATTACTTGGCTAACGAATCCGGGATCTCTTTTTTGCAGAAAGCCAAAAGCCCGAGCAACATCAGCATCAGAATATTCTTGATGGCTAATTTCCGAAGTGATCACTACGGTATTATAACTTGTCACATACCCGCCACTGGGTTGCAGGGAGTTAATATAGTCAGATGTCCAATCAGTCACTGCCTCTGTTGTTGTGACTTCTTCTTGATCTATAATTTTTTTTGATTTGGGAATGAGTTGCGGATCATTCAATAATATCGCTAGTTTTTGCGGCGAAACTTTTAAATTGGTAGCAACGCGTTCCAAAATCTGACTATCTTTAGAATCTAGTTGGTCAAGTTCCGAAGTTGTTAGTTCTCCCAGTCGATCAAAAACATTTTTTCTTATTTGAGGATTGTTGGCACCACAGGCAAGATCAAGCATGCTCTGACGGTCAGCCACAATAGTTGGATTAAAAGCCAATTTTGTTAGGGCTTTGGTACAAGCAAGGATCGACGTTCCCTTCCGAGCAAGATCAAGCCAGATAGGTTTCGAGCATTTTTGATGATTAATAACCTTCAATTGCAATTGCTCTAACTCTTTGCTATAAGACTGTCCCTGCAGCAGCATTTGAGACAAATCGTTAGCTGTAAAATCTGCGGCAAATCTGTCAAAATGCTTTAAGATTACAGAAAGAGGGACAGGCCTTTGCCCAGTAAAATAAGGCAGGAAGAAAGAATTAGGAATTGAATCCCAACTAAAAAGGGCATTGAAAATCTCTGGCTGGTTGAGATACTTTAGGGTCTCGATCTCAGATAATGTTAATTGTTCCTTAAGTCTTTGTATCGCTTTTGCTCTAATTGAGCTTTCCGAATGATTTGCTAATTCAATAAGTTTATTTTTAGGAGCCTTCGGATGTTCAACTAACAAAGCATCTTTGTCTGAGCCGGTGAGATGTTTTTCTGCCAGTTCATAAGGCAAGACATGAGCCACGGTAGCTCTTGACCCTTTTGCTCTGGCCAGCACGCTTTGGATTCTGGCCGAGCCTTTTTGGTCCAGCTCTATTCCATTACACCCATCAAAAACAGCCTGATAATCTCTGCCAAAGCTGGCCATGCGAGAGAGCATGGTTGATGCCCAAATTACACCACGGATAGCAGGAATTAATAGGAAGCCTGCGACACTGCCTATGGCAGTAAATGTAGCGCATTCCCAAAAAGGACCATGGTTATCATAAATAGCTAAGGCAATAAGTCCTAATAAACCGCCACCGGAACTGGCAAGGCATCCCAGTCCATATATCTTTTCTCCAAAATTTACAGGCACAATTTCATCATGTAAACTGTGCCAGGAAACTGGCATTTTTAAGTCTTCGCCAGAAGGCCCCTTAACCCTTATGCCGTATTCTGAAAGGCTACTTTGCAAAATTTCAAGAGGGGTCTTGAGCAGGACAGAAAAAACATTTTTAATTTGAGGGGCGGTCATGCCGCCAGGCAAAATAATTTTCTCAATAACAGGGTCTAGTTTTTCAACTAAGGCTTTTGCATAAGGAATGTCCGCATATCTCTTACTTGGGGCATGCCAGTATTGTACCCCGTCCAGTAGCCCCCTGTTCTCTATTTTGATTTCCTTTTGACTCAGGCCATAATGAGATAAATTGGCTGCAATCCTTCCAAGTCTAATGAATTTGTTAACCTGTCTCTGAGACCACGGATATCTTCCTGATAAGGTCACGGAGCCTAATTCTGCATTTGCCATTTTAAATTCCTCCTGTAGTCTGTAGTTCTCTACACATATATCCCTCCCTTTCCTTAAAAATTTCACATTATCTTATAATTGAGCGATAGATTTTTGGAGGTATACTATGGGGGTGACCTTACCCCCAAAAACTGGACCACTTGCAATTAGAATCTTTTTATGAAATCATAGGCCAAGGTTATTACTTTAGGGTAAAAGCTAAAAAGGATAAAGTGTAATTTATTTGTCCTCGACAAGACGAACCGCGTAAGCGCCGCAACGACCCTCCGGGAGCCTGAAGTCGCGGAGGCCGCCGTCCAGGAGACGAAGAACATAAGTTGCACCAGAAAATTTAGTTTCCGTCCACGTCCAATGATTTCCAGATAAGTTATCTTTAGCCACCATCCACTCATCTTCTGTCTGAACCCTGAATTTTCTTCCGGTTAAATTGCTCAGCCGTTTAGCAACTTCTCTAGCATTCAATAAGCTTACATAAGTTAAAGCGTTGCTTTCTTGCGCCGGGTCAGCAAGAATAGCTCTAAGTTCATCGTCATTATGGCCGGTGATTTCGTATCCCTCCATTACACGCTTAAATAAACCGACCGTGAGCTCGCCTTTCATTATTTTTACCTTATCATTAATATCGATCATTTCCGGAATATCTATTTTAGAAGTTTGAGAAACAGCGGCTGCACTGACTTCTGCAACAGAATCAATTCCAACTTCGCTGATTTCTAAGGCTACTGGCTGGCGTTGGCTTATTATCTCAGCCGAAGCCGCCGGTGAATCTCCGGCGCGGAGGCTTGACGCTGCAAGGCCTGACAACCTTTGCCTCACAATCCTCAATTGAGCGTCAGCCCCTAATTTCCCATCTGATGCGCGGAATCGCCAACCTTCTATATTTACTCTCAATCCAGCCATTTTATTTTCCTCCTAATTTTTTGACCTTTACTTGGGTGCTTAACCCGCTTTGCGCCGAGCCATTTCGAGGATTAACCTTTAAAAGTCCTGGCGAGACAAAAGCCAACATCGGGGCCGCGGCTCCCAGGAAGGTAATTGTAGCGACAATCGGCCTGCAGATAAACTGGAAAGTTGAAGTCCCACGAACCACCGCGAAGAACCGACTCTTTTGTCCATTTCCAAACATTTCCTATAAGATCATACAAGCCTTCGGCGCTTACGCCCGCAGGTTTTGATTTTACCGGCCTGGTACCGCTATCTCTATATACTGCCTTTGTTGGATCAAGATCGTTTCCCCAGGGCCGCATCTTCCCATCTGTTCCTGACGCTGCCCTTTCCCATTGACTTTCAGTAAGAAGGTCGCCTCCCAATAATCGCGCTATTGCTTCTGACTCATGCTTACTTACATATACTAATGGACAATTGCCTCTTTCGGCATCCGGCACATCAGCCGCAACTCTCCCCAATGATTTCTGTATCACTTCATCAACCGAATAACCATGAACCTTAAAGATTGCCCTCACTTCTTCTCCCTTTAGCGCTAAAAGTTCTTTCATCATGCCAATCGTAAAAGGTGTTTCGGCCATTTCAAATGTTTCAATTTCAGCGCGCTGACCTTGATAGATAAATCCTCCTCCCTCTATTCTTTTAAACACCACGCCAATTCGCTCGGCAAGATTTACCCCCCTCAATGCTACCAGCCTCTGTAAGGCACTGGGATCATCTCCGGCTCTTACTCTTCCGGAATTTCCTGCTAATGTTTCCCTTCCCCTAATTAATTTCCATGCACCATTCAAAGCTTCTCCTTTTCGAACTCCAATTATTGCCATATTCTCTTCCTCCTAATTTTTTGACCTTTACCTACGGTAAAAACCTTGCTACAATATTATCAGCAGGTATTTCAGGGAATTTCACTAAATATTTGTTATAATCATTAAACATGCCAATCCTTAAACAGTACCTGGCTAATGTTAGTCATGAAGATAAGCAATTTGTCGGGGCGATCGCTTTTAAAAATGAGGAGCTCTCCCTCCCGAACGGAAGCAAAATGGCGTTGGGCATTGATGACGGCCATTGGATTTTAATTTATCAAGAAAAACCGGCCAGCCGCTTCAAGGTGTTTAAGTATGACCAGCACGAAGACAAAATTCTGGTTGATCAAAAACCGGGGGGGGTGACCGAGAAAAATTATCTAAAAAAACATATTGCATATTTTCTGTCTCATGCCAAAGTCACCGACCTGGTAACCCTGCTGCCGCCGCAACCCGGTCAAATTGAAGGAAAGAAATAATGGATATTCACGGTATTGGCTCATTTGGAACAATCCCATTTTTAAATGAAGATCTGCTTAAGCAGATGAGAAACATTAATAGTCGCGCCGGCAAAATCGCCTATCTTCTAAGTATGGGCAAAAACGCCCGTGCCCCACAAGTCAAAGAAGGGGTACACGACGCGCGCGGAGCACTCAAGTGGATTTCTGAGGTTCTAAAAGAAGGGGATGACAATAAATGAGATCAGATTTAACGAAAAAGGGCTTGGAAAGAGTGGGCAACCGCGCCCTACTCTACGCTACTGGATTAAAAAAGGAAGATTTTGATAAACCTTTTGTCGGCATTGCCTCTTCCTACACCAACCTGGTCCCCGGACACATCAATATGCGGGACTTGGAACCCTTAATTGAAAAGGGGATCAAAGAAGCTGGCGGCCAACCATTTATTTTCGGCGTGCCGGCCATCTGCGACGGAATTGCCATGGGCCATGTTGGTATGCATTATTCTTTGCCCTCGCGGGAATTAATTGCTGATGAGGTTGAAACAATTGCCCAGGCTTATCAACTGGACGGCCTGGTGCTTTTAACCGCTTGCGACAAGATCACCCCGGGCATGTTGATGGCGGCCGGCCGCTTGGACATCCCTTGTATAGTGGTAACAGTTGGTCCAATGCACTCCGGAGAATATAAAGGCAAAAGATTATCTTTAGTCAAAGACACTTTCGAAGCCTTAGCCGCCTATAAGGTAGGAAAAATCACAAAGGAAGAGCTGGACGCTCTTGAGTGCCGCGCTTGTCCGGGCGCCGGCTCCTGCCAGGGTCTTTACACAGCTAACACTATGAATTGTATAACTGAAACTCTGGGGATGTCGCTGCCGGGTTGCGGCACCAGCCTGGCTTTATCGCAAAAGAAAAAAGAACTTTCTTATGAAAGCGGCAAAAGGGTTGTTGAGCTGGTAAAACATAATATTACAGCCAGAAAAATTATGACAATCCAGGCTTTTAGAAATGCGATTCGCCTGGACATGGCGCTGGGCGGATCAACCAACACCGCTCTGCACATACCGGCCATTGCCCATGACACAGGGATTAAGATTCCTCTTGAATTATTTGACCGGATCAGCCGGGAAATTTCTCACATTACCAATTTGCTGCCGGGCGGCGAAGATTTTATGGAAGACTTTGAGGCTGCCGGCGGAGTTATGGCTGCCTTAAATATGTTAAAAGATAAATTGGAAAATTCAAAGACGGTTTCAGGCAAAGATATCAAAACTCTGGCTGAAGAAGGCCGGGTTTTGAATTCAAATGTTATCAGAAGTCTGGATAAGCCCTATCATAAAGAAGGCGGCATTGCGGTATTAAAAGGCTCGCTGGCTCCCGACGGCTGCGTGGTTAAGCAATCTGCCATAACAGAAAAGACTTTAAAGTTTACCGGCAAGGCCCGGGTTTTTGATTCGGAAGAAGCCGGCATGAAAGCCATCATGGATGGCAAGATCAAAAAAGGAGATGTTGTAGTTATTCGTTATGAAGGGCCAAAGGGGGGGCCGGGCATGCGCGAGATGCTCTCCCCGACTTCGGCAATTGCCGGCATGGGATTATCAGAAGACGTAGCGCTGTTAACCGACGGCAGATTCTCCGGCGGAACTAGAGGCCCCTGCGTTGGCCATATTTCTCCGGAAGCAGCCGAAGGCGGACCGATTGGTCTGGTTAAAGAAGGAGATATTATTGACATAGATATCCCCAGGAGAATGATCAAATTACAAATTTCAAATGATGAATTAATGAAGCGGAAAAAGAAATGGCAAGCGCCAAAACCTAAGATCACAACCGGCTGGCTGGCTCGTTATGCCAAACTGGTTACATCGGCCAATACCGGAGCGGTTTTAAAAGCATAGTTTTTTGACTCTCTCGTCATAATCTGATAAAATTCATAAATCATGCAAATCACCGGCGCGCAAGCATTGATAGAATCACTTAAAAAAGAAGGTGTAGACCTGGTTTTTGGCTATCCAGGCGGCACTGTCCTGCCTATTTATGACGTACTTTTTAAAGAAAAAGATCTTAAGCATATATTAACCCGACACGAACAAGGGGCCACCCATGCCGCAGACGGCTATGCCAGATCAACCGGTAAAGTTGGCGTGTGTATTGCTACCTCCGGCCCTGGCGCAACCAACACAATTACAGGTATTGCCACGGCATATATGGATTCAATCCCTATGGTGGTAATTACCGGCCAGGTAGCCACCAACTTGATCGGCAGAGATTCTTTTCAAGAAGCGGACGTAATCGGAATTACGCAACCAATTACTAAACACAATTATCTGGTCAAAGATGCCGCAGATATCCCTCGCGTAATAAAAGAAGCTTTTCATATTGCCAGAACTGGCCGGCCCGGACCTATAGTGGTTGATATTGCCAAGGACGCCCAAAATAACAAGATAAGCTTTAAATATCCGGATAAAGTAAACTTGCCAGGCTATAACCCAACGCTAAAAGGCCATTCCAGGCAGCTGAAAGCCGCGGCCAAGATGATTTCTCTGGCCAAAAAGCCGCTAATATATGCTGGGGGCGGCATTATCACATCCGGCGCCGCCAAAGAGTTAAAAGAATTTGCCATAAAACATAATATTCCTGTTACAACCACATTGATGGGCCTGGGCGCTTTTCCAGAAGACCATAAGCTCGCGCTCCAAATGCTGGGAATGCATGGTGCGGCTTATGCCAACTACGCGGTGCAGGAATGCGACTTGTTGGTTGCCATCGGAGCGCGCTTTGATGATCGCGTAACCGGCCATCTCCCAAGTTTTGCACCAAAAGCTAAACATATTCATATTGACATCGACCCGGCAGAAATCGGGAAAAACGTTCGAATTGATGTTCCTATTGTGGGTGACGTTAAATTAACGTTAATAGATTTAATGGACAAGTCAAAAGTTGAGCCCGGCAAACACGAGGCCTGGTTAAAACAAATTGACGAGTGGAAAAACAAATACCCCTTAAGCTACAAAAAAGATAAAACCATTAAACCGCAATATGTTGTAGAAATGATCCGTGAAGTAACAAAAGGTGAAGCAATTATTTGCACTGAGGTGGGGCAACACCAAATGTGGGCAGCTCAATACTATAGGTTTACAAAACCCAGAACCTGGGTCTCATCCGGCGGACTAGGCACCATGGGTTACGGTTTTCCGGCGGCAATTGGGGCGCAATTTGGCAATCCCAAAGCAATTGTTTTTGACATTGCCGGGGACGGCAGCATCCAGATGAATATTCAGGAAATGGCCACAGCTGTAAATCACAAACTACCGATCAAAATTGCGGTACTCAACAATTGCTTCTTGGGCATGGTAAGACAGTGGCAGGAATTGTTGTATGACAAACGTTATTCATCAACAAATCTGTGCAATAATCCTGACTTAGTTAAGATTGCCAAGGCTTATGGCGCCGAAGCTATGAGAATTACCAGGCCTGAAGATGTAAAAAAAGCTTTAAAAGATTCATTAAAGATTAAAGACAGACCTGTGTTGATGGACTTTACGGTTGCCAAAGAGGAAAACGTCTTTCCCTTTGTGCCTCCAGGCCAGGCCATTAACGAAATGCTGGTCGATTAAAATGAAACACACAATCTCAGTAATAGTAGAGAATAAGCCGGGAGTGCTGCACCGGGTTTCGGCGTTATTTTCCCGTCGCGGATTTAACATTGAAAGTTTAGCCGTGGGAACCACGGCAGATCCAGATATCTCCCGCATGACAATTGTTGCTTCCGGGGATGATCAAACGCTGGAACAAATAATCAAACAGCTATATAAGCTAATCGACGTATTAAAAGTGTTTGACCTGCCTGAATTAGAGTCCATAGAAAGAGAGCTGGCTATGGTTAAGGTAAAAGCCGATCAAAAAACACAAACAGAGCTCACCCAAATCGCCGACACTTGCGGCGCCAAGATTGTGAACGTGGCCGCTGACTCCGTAATTATTGAGATCTCCGCCGAACAAGACAAGGTCGAAAATTTGCAAAGACTTTTGGAAAAGTTTGACATTATTGAGTTGGTTAGGACCGGGAAGATTGCGCTGCAGCGGGGGAGCGCGGAATAGGCTAGATTATTCTCCCTTCCCACAACCTTTCGCAGAAGATGCGCCAGGGTAAAATCTCATTGTTTTGATTAGGAGGTAAAAAAATGGCAAAAGTATATTATGACAGCGACGCGAACCTGGAAGTATTAAAGGGAAAGACGATTGCGATAATTGGGTTCGGTAATCAGGGTGGGGCTCAGGCTCAAAATTTAAAGGACAGCGGCTTAAAAGTTATCATTGCCGAAGTCGAGGGGACCCCGAACTGGAAAAACGCCCAGGAAGCCGGCTTTGAAGTAATGGCCGCTTCGGAAGCGGCAAAAATAGGCGATATCGTCCAAGTCCTTATCCCCGATGAGCTTCAGGCCAAAGTCTACAAAGAATCGATCAAGAAGCATATGAAAAAAGGGAAGACTTTAATGTTTTCCCACGGTTTCAACATCCACTTCAAGGCGATCAAGCCGAATAAGGATATCGACGTCATTATGGTCGCCCCGAAAGGCCCCGGAACAATGGTCCGCCAAACCTACGCTGACGGCGCAGGCGTCCCCTGCCTCATCGCTATATATCAAGATGCCAGCGGACAGGCCAAAGAAACCGCCCTCGCTTACGCCAAAGGGATCGGCGGCACAAGAGCGGGAGTTTTCGAAACAACGTTCAAAGAAGAAGTTGAGACAGATCTCTTTGGCGAACAGACTGTCCTTTGCGGCGGCTGTACCGCCCTGGTTAAGGCCGGTTTTGAAACCCTGGTCGAAGCCGGATACCAGCCGGAAATGGCCTATTTTGAATGCTGCCATGAATTAAAACTGATCGTTGATCTGATATACAAACAGGGATTGATCGGTATGAGAAAAGCGGTCAGCAACACCGCCGAATACGGCGACTTGACTGTCGGGCCAAAAATCATTGACGAGAAAGTTAAGAAACGCATGAAAAAAGCTCTTGATAGGATCCAATCCGGCGCTTTTGCCCGCGAGTGGCTAAAAGAAAATAAAGACGGCTGCAAAAACTTTAACGCCCTGCGCGATAAAGACAAAAACCACGCCATCGAAAAAGTCGGGGCGGAACTGCGCGGGATGATGCATTGGTTGAAGAAATAATTGTTTTTTTTCTGGCGGCCATTCCGATTTTTGAGGTCAGGGCCTCGGTGCCGCTGGGGGTTATCGTCTACAAGCTTCAGCCGACAGTTGTAATTGCCCTAAGCGTCCTGGGCAGCGTCCTGCCGGTCTTTCCTTTGCTCTGGTTCCTGAACACGCTGACAGAGCGTTTGTGCCGTTTCCCGGCCTGCGACCATTTTTTCACCTGGCTTTTTACTCGAACAAGAAGCAAGAGTCAGTTGATCGAGGATTTCGAGCTGGTCGGCCTGGTCCTGTTCATTGGCGTGCCCCTGCCCGGCACCGGGGTCTGGACCGGGGTTATTGCCGCCCATTTACTGGGCCTGCGCTGGTGGCCGACTTTTCTAACCGCGGCCGTCGGCACAACCATTGCCTCATTGATAATGTGGGCGGCCAGCGCGGGAATGATCAGTTTCTTTCTGTGAGCGCCCCCTGCCAGCACTTCGGCGCCTGCGGGGGCTGCGTTCTGCAGAATGTTCCATACGAAGAACAACTAAAAAGGAAAGAAGCAGTTGTTAGAAATCTTTTTGGCGAATGTCTGCCTATCATCCCCTCCCCGGAAACATTCTTCTACCGCAACCGCCTGGACTTTGCTTTTGGGCCAAACTATACCCTGGGGCTGAAAGCCGGCAAGTTTGATGTAATCAATATTGAAAAATGCTGGCTGATGTCGGAAGGGAGCAATGCGATTCTTGACCGGCTCCGCTATTTTGTCTCCTGGAAAAAACTCAAAGGCTACAGATATGCCCTGCCCAATAAAGAGCGCGGGCCAATGCGCCATGTCGTAATCCGCGAAGGCAAGAACATTAAAAACACTATTTTGAATATCCTGACCGCGGACAAGGTTGAATTCCCCCTGGAAGCTTTGTGGGAGAAAATCCAGAACCTGGTCCAGGGGGTAACCTGGAGCATTAATCTCTCGCCAGCCGACCGCTCATACGGTGAGATTCAAAAAACCTTTGGCCAGGATTATTATCTGGAATCTTTGAATGGGCTGAAATTTAAAATTCCGGTCCAGTCATTTTTCCAAACCAATACCCATCAGGCGGAAAACCTGCTAAAAATAGTTGCGGATTTTGCTGATCTGCAGGGCGGCGAAACCCTGCTTGATCTTTATTCCGGGACCGGGAGCATCGGGCTTTCGTTAGCTAATAAAGCCAAAGCGGTGGTCGGGGTTGAAGAAAACGCGGCCGCGGCAGAATTGTCAAAAGCCAATGCTGAATTAAACGGCATTAAAAATTATGCGGCCAAGGTCGGCCGCGTGGAAAATGTCGTTAAAGCGCTGGAGGAAAAATTTGATCTCGTGGTGCTTGATCCCCCTCGCCCCGGGGTCCATAAGAAAGCACTGCAGAAGATCGGGGAGATAAGACCGCAAAAGATCGTTTATGTTTCCTGCAATCCGCTGACCCAAAAGACAGATGTTGAGCTGTTGCGCTCCTTCGGCTATAAGGTCGAGAAATGCCAGCCGCTCGACATGTTTCCGCACACGCCGCACATTGAGAATATTCTCCTTCTCAGAAGATGAAATTTTCGCCGCTTTTTAACTTGCATACATTTAACCAGGCTGTATTAGACGGGGCAAAAAGAGATAGTCAAACTTATCATTATTGTATATGGCGAAGCAATGCCTCAAATCCAGGAAACGAAGTCTCAATACACGCAGTATCATCAATTGTCGTTTCTCCATCAGCAATCAAACCGGCAATAGTCAAGGACATGGCCACTCGATGATCTCCGTAGCTCTTAACCTTAGCCCCCTTAAGCCCGGTCGGTCCTTCAATAATCATCCCATCATCTAATTCCTTAATCTTTGCTCCCATTTTTCCAAGTTCAGCGGAAATAGCCGCCAGCCGATCGCTTTCCTTAACGCGCAATTCCCTTGCCCCGCTGATTTCCGTTATACCTTGCGCCTGCGTTGCCGCCACAGCAATAATCGGGATCTCGTCAATGAGCCTGGGAATAATTTCTCCAGAGATATTAGTACCGCGTAACGAGGAACGGGTAACGAGAATTGTTGCCCGGGGTTCGCCTGAAACAACTTGCTCATCAACAATCTCGAGTTTAGCTCCCATTCTCTGCAACACCTCTATGATCCCTGTTCTGGTGGGATTTGTCCCCACATTCTTAATTATTAGTTCAGAGTTTGGAGCAATGAGTGCGGCAACGATAAAAAAGGCAGCAGACGAGAGATCTCCCGGCACATCAACTACCTTCCCCTGAAATTCTTGTCCATTTTTAACGCCAAAATAAGCCAGCATTCTTTCCGTATGGTCGCGCGCCTGAACCTTTTCAATAACCCTGGTTTCCCCCTCCGCAAACAAGCCAGCGAGAAGAATAGCAGACTTGACCTGGGCCGAAGCAATTGGGAGCTCATATTTGATCGGAGAAAGTTTCCCTCCGGAGATCTTTAACGGAGCAAAAATCTGGTCTTTTTCTTCTCTTCCTTCAATGGTCGCGCCCATGGAACGCAGCGGTTTTACAATCCGCATCATCGGTCGCTTCTGGATAGACTTATCGCCAGTGATTGTCGAGGTAAATGATTGCCCCGCCAAAATTCCTGACAGCAAACGAATCGTAGTTCCTGAATTCCCAACATCTAAGACTGCCTTCGACTCCCTCAATCCCCTTAACCCCTTCCCCCTTATAATAGTCCTACATCCATCTGACATTTGACATTTGTCATTTGCCATTTGAATGTCTATCCCCAGTTGCCCCAGGCATTTCACTGTGGCCAAACAATCCTCACTCATCAAAAAATTATTTACCACAGTCTCTCCGTTGGCTAAGGAGCCAATCATAATCGCCCGATGGGAAATAGACTTATCGCCGGGCACCTGGATTTCTGCCTTTATTTGTTTAATGGGCTTAATAATTAATTTAGCCATCAATTTTTTGCCGTAAACGTCACCTGTTCAACAACGGTATCCTCTATAATAATCTTAATTTGCCAGTCTCCTGCGCTCTCCGGGGGCAAAGTAATATAGCTCCAGGTGTCAGCCGGCTGGTTCACTATGTACAGCGGTACGCTGGCGATAGCCTGTCCTGCCGGGTTAATCCAGTTGTGCGTGATCGTGGCCGGTGGATTTTTGATCATGATTTGGTTATAAAAATAAACCCTTTGCCCTGGCGAAAATTCCTCTGACCGCTCAACCGGCAGATTATTTTCAATGCCCCTACAGGTAACCTTTACCAGGATCTGGTCTTCAGCAACGCTCATTTTTTGTTCGCTCTTCTTCTCTTCCACAATCTTTTGCGATTTTGGCAGAACAAACGCAACAGGAGAAGCCTTTTTCATTTTGTTTTTCGTTTCCACCTTGGCCGGTTCAGTGCTTTTTTGCTCAGGATTAATGGCCAGCAGCCACAACGCAGCCACAACCAGAACAATAATTGCCACTAAAGCAAGAACTGCCCTGTTTTTCTTTTTTTTATATACTGTATATCCAACTAAAACGTTCTTTCTCATTGATTCACCCCCACACCAACGGACTTACGACCCTACCCCCCATTGGTGTGGGGGTAAATAGAGTCGCGAAATGTTTTGGCGGCCTCGAGTTCTTTGGCAATTTTTTGGGAGTCGCCTTCTTTGATTAGTTTTTCCAGTTTGGCCAGTGATTTTTTAAAGGCAGAGATCATCTTGAGCACGGCGGCTTTATTGGTCGTAAACATATCAACGCCAAGAACGGGGTCTCCAGAAGCAATGCGCGTCGTATCGCGAAAACCTGAGGCCGCACAGGCCAGCATTTCGTCCTTGCCTTTTTCTGTGTCCGCAACCGCGTTAACTAAGGCGGCAGCAATTGCCAGTGGCATATGACTGACGCCTGCCACTACTAAATCATGAAGTTTTGTTGTCATTTTAACCGCCTTTCCTCCCAATAAACTAATAATTTCACTGATTTTATCCAGGGCTTTTTGGCTGGTTTTTGAGGTTTCCGTTAAAATCCAGGGTTTCCCTGCAAAAAGTGTTGCTTCCGCGGCTTCAAGTTTAACCGTTTCTTTACCCGCCATAGGGTGGCCCCCCACAAAAAAAGTACCTTTGGGCATTATTTTCTCCGCCTGGCCAACTATTTCCTGTTTTGAGCTGCCCACATCCGTTACAATTACCCCCTTTTTAAGTGCGGGAGCTATTCCTTTAAGAATTGGAATAATTAAATTAATTGGGGTACAAACAAAGACAATGTCCGCGTCCGCCACCCCTTTTTTTGGATCAATTGTCCCTTCATCAATGGCACCACAATCAATCGCGGCTGGAATAGTCTCTTCGCGGCGCGGAATGCCAATTATTTTGAATTTTGATGTTTGCAGTTTGAGTTTGAGTCCTATTGATCCACCAATCAGGCCCAAACCAATAATTACTATGTTCATAGGTCATATATTAAGGCAAATAGAGAGGAAATTCAACTGGCAGATGCGTCAATCGCGGAACCACTTTTCTAGTGAAATTTTATCATTTAGCTCCCGATACTATACTGTGAATATTCCATACATATTAAAACCAACGCCCGTACAAAGTCGGGATGGCGGTCAAAAACGCTTTTGTATTGTATCCGCGCGACACTGCAAAAATGTTACTCCCGCACAGATAAGGGATCTTTACAACTCCCCTATACCGGACCATAGCCGGGGCATGCGTATTACAGACAAACACGTCGAACAGCGTTTGGCTAAGGATCCAGACAGCGTTTTGCTTGGTTTTTTTGACGGGGAATTAACTCGTCCCGTTTCCATGATTAATATTGCAAAATTGCGCTTAACCAACCTTTCTGACGGTTACGTGCCTACCACCCACCAGGAATTAACCGGCGACGACAGCTTTAAAACTACCGACCCCGTCAACGGCAACGTTTGGTTTTGCCCCTGGGCTGTCTCCAGTAAAAACGCTCAAGGCTTGGGCCTGATGTGGGGTGGAACCTGGCGGTCAATTGGTCGCTTACAAGTTCTGGCCACAGCAGCTCTGGCCATACAACACGGTGGCCTTGATCGATTAATCGCTTATTCGCGACCGGGAGACTTGCTGTTAACATTTCTTAAAAAAGCAAAGGACCATTGTGAAATCAACAGCAGTAGATCTTTATCTATTGACGGAAAAAGGCTAATTAGGGATAAACTTGGCATCTTGTTTCCAGTCGCGACTGATAAAGCCACCACAGCTGAATACTTAATTAGAATTGAAGATCTATGGACTAGCGACAAAACTTTTATGTTTCATAGCGGTAACGGAGCTGAATTTCGCCCAGGGCTTGTTTTCCCCTATGGACAACTGTGCGATTTCGCAAGTTTGTTCTACCGCACCGGCCTAGAATACTCGATGGATAAGGTGAGAGCGCTTTTTAGGGACGCAGATCCGCTATTCGAACAAGTGGCTTAATAGCTCATGACCTTTATCCAACCTTAACTTCGCCTTCCTCATCTCTTTTTCACTGTAGCCTCCTATCCCTCCACTGGCCTTTACGAGCCTTCTTGACCCTTTTCCGTAAATAGCAAACGGCACCGCCTCCGCCGTATGCGTCATTAGCTTAATCGGCGTCGGATGGTCGGGCAGAACCATAATTCGGCATTCGGCATTCAGCATTTTTTTTAACACAGTGCCCACGACCAGCCGGTCAAAGTCCTCAATCGCCCTAATCTTCTTACCCACGTCACCCTCATGCCCCGCTTCATCCGGCGCTTCTACGTGGACAAACACAACATCATTGTTCTTTAAAGCGCGAAGAGCATATTCGGCTTTCCCGGCATAATTTGTATCCAAATACCCGGTAGCTCCGGGAACATTAATAATCTCCATGCCAAGAATTTTTCCCAAACCTTTTAAAAGATGAACGGCCGTTATAACCGCTGCTTTTTTCCCATATTTTTTCTTGAAAGACGGCAGGCTGGGCGCGACCCCCTGGCTCCATGGCCAGATCATGGTTGCCTTTGTCTTCATCCCATGCAACAAGACTTCACTTTCATTTATAAGTTGCAGCAATATATCCGACCCTTTTCCCCTTGGCAAATAGCTGCGTATCTTTTTGCCGGTAATGTCGTGTGGTGGCGTGCATCGCACCCTACTAAGCTCTGTGTTCTGTACTCTGTGTTCTGTGTTCACCACCAACAAATGCCGATAGCTCAGCCCGGAAACAAACCTGATATTTTTCGTCCCCAACTTCTGATCCAATGCTTTCATATCCTTGGTGGCTTCCGCAGTTGAGATATGCCCGGCCGTAAAATCCTTCATCCTGCCATCTTTGATGGTCACTAAATTACAGCGAAACGCAATTTCACCTTTTTTAAGCTTAACGCCCAGGCTGGCAGCTTCAAGTGGCCCTCGGCCTGAATAATATTTTTTCGGGTCATAACCAAGAATGCTCATGTTGGCAACATCGGAAGCCGGCTGCATGCCTTTGGGAACATTGTTGACCCAACCGCAAGCACCATTTTGGGCTATAAAATCCATGTTGGGTGTTTTAGCCGTATCAAGAGGGGTTTTCCCGTTCAATTCTTTTAGCGGATGATCCGTCATCCCGTCGCCAATGAGAACAATGTACTTCATTCTTTGGCCGGCACTCCGGGCAGCAGTTTATTTTCTTTTAAAAGCCTCATGGCTTTTTCCTGCTCTTTGCTTACGACTTTCTTGGCTTCTCCAATAGTGTCCAGTAAATCTTCTGTTTTAATTTTCTCAAGCTCTTTTTTGGTAGACGTTGTATCAACATCTGTTTTCATTTTGTTGAGCAAATTGTTGTCTTCTATTTTTGGGGCGATTTTTATGGCCAAAGGATAAAACCATTCGTAGGTCGTAATAGCGATCCGGCTCAAAAGCGCCTCTTTAATCTGTAATTTTGAGTCCTGGCTAATTGGTAAATACAAAGCCACCTGCAACGCTATGCCGCAAATAAGTATCCCCTTAAATGCGCCAACAGCAATACCGCCAAAACGGTCAAGCGATCCCAAAACAGTAATTTTGATGATTTTGTTCAACAATATTACCAAAAGAAGCTCGCAGGCCAGATAGGAAACAACCCAAACCGCCGCGAAAACAACCATCGTGCCAAGATAATTCGGGTCGCCAAGTTGGGAAGAACCCCGGGCTAAAAAGTTGACGGCAATTGTGGCCAAAAAGAGAGAAAAGAAAACTACGGCTACGCTGCCAACTGCTTTGGCCAATCCCTCGCGCAACCCCATAAAGACAAAAATAAATATAACAATCCCGATTATAAGGTTTAACATATTTAGCCCTTGGCTAACTGGGCTTTGAAAACTATAAGTTTTTTCTTTAATTCAGGATATTTTAAGGCCAGTATCTCGACCGCTAAAACTGCCGCGTTTTTTGCGCCGTCGATGGCTACCGTTGCGACAGGAACACCGGCAGGCATCTGGACAATGGCAAACAAAGCATCGTGGCCGCCTAGACTTTTTGAATGGATCGGAATGCCTATCACAGGCAGGATCGTGCGCGCGGCCACCACTCCGGGCAGGGCCGCCGCCATGCCGGCTGCGGCAATAATCAAGTCATATTTTTCAGCTGCCACTTTAGCATAGGCTTCTACTTTTTTCGGGGTGCGGTGGGCAGAGGCTACCGTCACATCATAATCAACGCCAAATGCCTTTAGCTGGGCTTCTACTTTTTCGATTATAAGAAGGTCAGTTTTGCTTCCGGTAATGATGCCTACCATTGGTTTTGACATAAGTATCAAACGATTATATCTTACTTTTTTACAATTTACAACTATGCTATACTTTCAATAATATGCTTAAGCTCGTCGCCATAATCGGTTATCCCATCGGTCATTCTGTTTCTCCCGCCATGCACAATGCGGCCTTTCAAAGCCTGGATTTGGGCTTTGAATATCAGGCCATTGAGGTAAAACCAATAGATTTAGCCAAAAAGCTGAAAGAGTTTAGGAGCCAAAACTTTGCCGGTTTCAATATAACTGTTCCGCACAAGGAAAGCGTGCTCCCCTTGCTTGACGAAGTTACTGAACTGGCAAAAATTATTGGCGCGGTAAACACCGTCGTTGTTCAAAATGGAAAACTAGTAGGCTATAACACCGATGGCGCGGGCTTTATTGATTCATTAATAGAGGACGCCGGCACCGCGCCCAAAGGCAAATCCGTGGTTGTGCTTGGTGCGGGCGGGGCTAGCCGGGCTATTTCTATAATGCTGGCCGAAAGCCAAGCCAAATCAATTGCCATTACCGACCTTCAAGAGGACAAAGCCTTGGCGCTAACAGGCTATGTTGATTCATGTTTTGCCACACCATGCGCCTACGTTAAAATGAACAGCCAGGAGCTGCAACAAGCCATTGATAAAGCAGATATTTTGGTCAATACCACTCCTGTCGGCATGAAACCGAAGGTTATGGCCAGTCCACTTAGCAAAAAGATAAAACTACCGTCCACACTGCTTGTTTACGACCTGGTTTATAACCCGTCAGAGACACAATTAATGAAACAAGCCAAAACTGCCGGAGCTAAAACTTGCTCCGGCTTGGGCATGTTGGTCCGCCAGGGCGCTTCTGCCTTTACCCTCTGGACCGGCGAAAAAGCCCCGGTCGAACTCATGCGACAGGCAGCCGAAGCCGCGCTCTAGGTGTCGGTATCACGACACTTTTTGGGTCTCCCACAAAGGATATAACCTGGTAATAAAATTGCTATCTCTCGTGCCATGCAGCCCAATGGAACCACCGCCTTACTGGACGAAATAATTAGAAAAGCCCTGGAGCTGCGCGCATCGGATATTCACCTCGAACCTCGCGAAGAATATTTAAGGGTGCGCTACCGTGTCGACGGCCTGCTCGAAGATGACAAACCGATTCATAAAACAAAACAAGCCGCGCTTCTTTCAAGGGTAAAAGTTCTGGTAAATCTCGATATCGCGGAAAGCCGCCTCCCCCAGGATGGCCGGACAACCCTAAAAAACATCGATATCCGTGTTTCAACGGTTCCCACCCTCCACGGAGAAAAAGTTGTGCTGCGACTGTTAAAACGCGGCCAAATTCAATTAAGTTTTGAAGAATTAGGCATGGAAAAAGAGGATTTGGAAATATATAAAAAGATGATTTCAAAAAGAACCGGATTAATCTTAGTTACCGGTCCAACCGGTTCCGGGAAAACCACCACACTTTACACAACACTCGCTACGCTCAATGCGAAAGATGTAAACATTATGACGACAGAGGACCCAATTGAATATCAGCTGCCTGGGATAAATCAAATTCAAGTTAACCAGAAAGCCGGCCTGACTTTTGCCAGAAGTTTGCGTGCTATCTTGCGTCAGGATCCTGACATTATCATGGTCGGGGAGATAAGGGATCTGGAAACAGCCAAAATTGCTATTCAATCGGCCATGACTGGCCATTTAGTCTTTTCTACATTACATACAAACGACGCTCCTTCAGCCTTAATAAGACTGGTTGATATGGGGATTGATCGCTATTTGGTTGAGGCGTCGGTAATCGGCGTTGTGGCTCAACGCCTGGTCAGAAAAGTCTCCCTGAACGGCTATAACGGTCGAATGGGGATCTTTGAAGTTATGGCTGGGGTAACGCCTCGACAAAACATGAAAACTTTAGCTGAAAACGGAAAATTAAAAGTGCAGCAAGAGCTTACTACCAGAGAAGAAATCGCCCGGGTCATTTACCTGGACAATTAACCTCCGCCCCGACCAGCCCCACCAGAACCCGCAGCTCCTCCACCGACCCCGCCCTGCCCAATCCCCATATTGCTTATAAACATAACAGCTAAAGCTCTGATGCGGCTAAAAACCGACTCCACCGGGTTTGTTTTGATAAATCGTGAGGCTCTGGGACAAGCATTACAGATCTTAAAACGAAGGCCAGGCAGCTTACACGCTGCTTCTTGATAATAAATACAACATTTACCACTGTCTTTGAGTTCATAAGCTCCGTCGCTGGCCTCAGTTCTTTTTATTTCACTAATTTCTGACGCTTCCATGTTTTCCCTCCTCAACCTGTTATCACAACTCTTAACGATAAATTTCAATATATTTGCTATAATACTAATCAAATGATTTTTAGAGTTGTTCATACCGTTTTTTTCTATATTATCACGATCGTCAGTTTTCTTGTTGGCACGACCGTAATCATACCCCTGGTCTTCTTTTCTAGGTCAAAACATAAGTCGTTTCAGTTCTCTGCCCATCTTTGGGCCAGGTTTCTTTCTTTTTTTTCCGGCGTTAAGGTTAAAGTATCCGGGCGGGAAAACCTCCCCAAGAACACCACGGTAATTTACGCTGCCAATCATCAGGGCATGGCAGATATTTTGATTGTTTTGGCCTGTCTGCCAGCCGGTTTTCGCTTTGCTGTTAAGAGTGAGCTTTTTAAAGTCCCCCTCTTTGGTTGGTACTTAAAGAGGGCGGGATATTTTTCAATTGACAGGAAACTGATCCTGAGCGCCTACCGCACGGTTGAAACAATTGTAGAAATTATAAAGGCAGGCGAATCGGTTTTAATTTTCCCAGAAGGCACAAGAAGCAAAACCGGCGAGCTGGGAAGATTTAAGCGCGGGAGCCTCCTGGCCGCCCTAAAATCAGGCGCGCCAATTATCCCAATAGCTATCTCAGGAAGTTTTAATATCTTGCCTCGCGGCAGCTGGCTCATTAACCCGACACCGGTAAAACTAAGCGTTGGCCAACCTATCAGGATTGAAACAGAGGCGGATTACGACACCAAGGTGGCCGAGGTCCGCGAGGCTATTGAGCAAATGCTCTAAGAACATTTGCTCCTTAGGGACATATTTGCTATACTCATATCCGCCATGAAGCTCGCAGGCAAGGCTCATCGTTTTAAACAAGATGACGATATAAATACCGACTATATTATCTCCGGTCGTTATAAATTTAAGATTCAGGATCCTGTTGAACTTGCCAAGCATGTTATGGAGGATCTTGATCCTGATTTTTATAAGCGGATCACTAAAGGGGATTTTATTGTTGCTGGTCGCAATTTTGGCTGCGGATCAAGCCGGGAACAAGCTCCTATGGTCATTAAATATGCCGGCATTTCCGCTGTCATTGCCAAATCCTTTGCTAGGATCTTCTACCGCAACTGTTACAACCTTGGCTTACCGGCCATTGAAGCGGACGTAGACAAGATAGAGGCCGGCGATCAACTGGAAGTTGATTTAAATTCGGGCATCATCAATAATAAAACCAAAGGGCTAGAGATAAAAATTGCTCCTCTGCCACCGACTATGCAGATTTTGCTGAAAGATGGCGGCCTGGTGGAACATTTTAAAAAACATGACGGGTTTAAAATTTAAGCCTCGAATAATTATTGCTTGTCTGGTATTGTTCGCTTTGGCAGCCGGAGCGCAAGACAATCATGCCCCGGTTCTGCAGCTCTCTGACGAATACTCCGGAAAAGAAACGATTGGGGTCGTTTACGGAGAGAAACTTTCATTTTATCTCAAGGCTGAAGATCCGGAGGGGGATTCAATTTTTTATCTGGGCGCCAATCTCCCGGTTAACTCATTTCTCAATCCAAACACCGGTTTTTTTAGCTGGACACCAACAGTTGAACAGATCGGGGACTTTCTGATCACCTTTACCGCAGAGGACAACAAAGTTCCTACCCTATCACATAGTGTAAAAATCACGGTTAAAGTTGGCTCTCGTATGGTCGGGATGAGCGCCTCCTCGGCTGGAGGGTCAATAAAGATCGTGGGCTTCCCCTTGGCTTTCCCCAGCCCTTACAACCTGAGTTCCGGACAAAACGTTACCCTGCAATACATCCTGTCTCAAGACGCCGAAATAGAAATTATTATTTTTGATACTACCGCTCGCATCGTTAAAAGAGTTTTGTGCGGCAAAGGAAACACCGGCGGCAAATCAGGCATCAACAAGGTTCTCTGGAACGGCATAACTGAAATGGGCGGTCCGGTTGCCAACGGCATGCACATTGCCACCATTGTCAGCAAGGCAGACAACACGGTTCTCGGCAAAATAAAAATAATGGTTTACAATTAACTTTACCCCCACACCTTTAATGCCACGTCCGAAAAGGTGTAGGGGTTTATAGGAGGAAGCAGATGTCCGATTTAACAATTATTACAAATTTATTAATTGCTTTTTTGCTGGGGGGCGCCATCGGCTGGCTGCGGGAAAAAGAGGGAAAATCTGCCGGCTTGCGTACTCACATACTGGTGGCTGTTGGTTCTGCGCTCTTTATGCTGCTCTCTGGACAAATGACCGCCATCTCCGGTTTGGCTGATCCCGGCAGAATTGCCGCCGGAGTGGTAACCGGGATCGGTTTTCTCGGCGCAGGCTGCATTTTGCAGGCCCAAGGGTCGATAAAAGGGATAACCACCGCCGCCTCCGTCTGGATCACAGCCGCTATTGGCATCGCCACCGGGGTCGGCTTTTATCTTGGGGCGATAGCAACCACCATCATTGCAGTCATCACCCTTGAGTTATTAGGTAAAGTAGAAAGAAAGATAATTAAGTCCAAAGATTCGTTGGAATGATCATAATCCTTGGCCCCACCGCGGTCGGTAAATCCAAGCTGGCCCTTGAACTTGCTAAAAGAATTAATGGGGAAATAATCTCTGCCGATTCTATGCAGGTTTATCGCGGCATGGATATTGGCACCGCCAAACCCACCAAAGAAGAAGAACAAAGCTTGCCTCATCATTTAATCAACATCCGCAATCCTGACGAAGAATGGACCGTCTCTGACTTTGTCGAACAAACTAATCAATTAGAAAAGGAAATCGCCTCGCGAAAAAAGAC
This sequence comes from candidate division WOR-1 bacterium RIFCSPLOWO2_02_FULL_46_20, assembly GCA_001771365.1. Classification (GTDB taxonomy): domain Bacteria; phylum Margulisbacteria; class WOR-1; order O2-12-FULL-45-9; family O2-12-FULL-45-9; genus O2-12-FULL-45-9-A. The sequence goes on from METP01000040.1 coordinate 87,397, forward strand.
TCCGTTAATCGTCGGCGGCACGGGCCTGTATCTTTGGTCGTTACTTGAAGGCTATTCTTTCCCGGTTGCCCCAGTTAACAAAGAGCTTCGCCAACGCTTGGAAAAAGAGCCCCTGACAACCCTTTACCGTCAACTAACTAAGATCGATCCAGACGCGGCAAATAAGATACATCCCAACGATAGGAAAAGAATAATTAGAGGTTTGGAGGTATATGAATTAACTGGGAAGCCTATGTCGGAGCTACAAAAAAAGAGGGACAATCCCTCGCACTTAAGCGCAAGCAATCCTCATCTTATTCTTGGATTAAATCTTCCTCGCCCGGAACTCTATGAACGCATCAACCAACGAGTTGGTCAGATGATCGTCAAAGGTTTAATTGAGGAAGTTAAGGGGCTGCTGGCTAAAGGGTATGCCAAAACTCTCCCTTCATTTCAGGCTTTGGGCTATAAAGAGGTTGTTGAATACCTGGATGGCAAAGGGAACAAGGAAGATTTGCTTGTTGAACTAAAAAAACGAACCCGCCACTTTGCCCGCCGCCAGCTGACCTGGTTTAAGCGATTTAAAGAGGTGAAATGGCTTGAGCCCACCATTGACATCACGTCAATTTTAGATTATATTAATAACATATGATCAGGCTTCGCGAACAAGAGATTAAACGCAGAAGAAAAAGAAGAAAAGAAAGCCTGCGCAAAAAAGGCTTGTTAAAAAGGATCGTTAAACAAACTGTTTCTTCAGCAACTGAATAACTCATGCAAGACCTAGGCCCACGCTACGAATTTCATTCACACACTATATTCTCTGATGGCAAGCTTTTACCCTTAGCCCTTGTCATAGAGGCTCAATTTAGAAAAGTTTTAGTAATTGCCCTCACCGACCATGTGGATCCTTCCAACATTGATTGGACGCTGAAACACATTGTCGGTTTTGTTAAACAAATTGATAATAAATTGCCCATTAAAGTCATTCCCGGAGCCGAAGTCAGCTATCTGCCGCCGAAGATGATTGGAGAGTATTGTAAGAAAGCCAAAAAACTCGGCGCCAGGCTGATTATTGTCCATGGTGAATCACCTGTCGAACCGGCTGTGCCCAAAGGGACCAATCAAGCGGCCTTAAAACTAAAGGGATTGGTAAATATTTTAGCTCATCCCGGCTGGATCACGGAAGCGCAGGCCCAACTAGCCAAAGATAATGATATTTACCTTGAACTTTCTGCCAGAAGAGGGCACAGTCAAGGGAATAAACACGTGGCCAAAGTTGCCAAAAAAGTTGGGGCAAAACTTTTGGTTAATACAGATGCTCACGCGGACAAAGATCTAATTGCCCAAGAACATGCCTTTTGGATTGCCAAAAAAGCCGGTTTGAACAACGAAGAGGCAATTAAGGTGGTCCGCGATAATCCGCGGGAATTCATTAAGAAAATCTTACGTCGATAGACCGGGCGTGGGCATCGAGGCCCTCAATTTCGGCCAGCAGCTTAATATCCTTCCAAACATTTTTCAGCGCCGGCTTAGTGTAGCCTATAATACTTTGGGTTTTGACAAAATCATAAACGCTTAGGGGTGAAGCAAAGCGCGCGGTACCGCCAGTTGGCAGAACGTGATTGGGGCCGGCAATATAGTCTCCCACCGGCACCGGAGAATGCGGGCCAAGAAAAACCGCGCCGGCATTCTTAATTTGTTCTAGAAGTCTTTGTGGTGAACCGATCTCCAATTCTAAGTGCTCAGGCGCAAGCTGATTGGTTATTTCAACCGCCTGCTTAATGTTTTCGACTAAAAAGATCCTGATCATGGCTTTTTCAATTATCTTATTACGTGATAATTGTTTGGTTTGCTTGTTGATTTGCTTTTCGGTTTTCTCGGCAATTTTTGGCGAATCAGTAATCAGGACGGCAAAAGAATCCGGATCATGCTCTACCTGAGAAAGAAGGTCGGCCGCGACAAATTCCGGCTCGGCATCCTGGTCGGCAATAATTACAACATTAGATGGTCCGGCCAGACTATCAATACCCACTAAACCAAAAACTAACTTCTTGGCCAAAGTGACATATATATTACCCGGGCCAACAATCTTATCAACCCGAGGGATGGTCTTTGTCCCATAAGCCAGGGCTGCGATAGCTTGCGCGCCGCCTACTTGATAGATTTCCGTCACCCCAACCTCTGCGGCCGCCACCAGAACATGGGGCCTGATGGGTGGCGGAGAGACCATAACAATCTCGTTTACCCCAGCTACTTTGGCCGGGATGGCCCCCATTAAAACCGAAGAAGGATAACAAGCCTTGCCGCCAGGAACATAGACCCCTATGCGCCGCAGAGGAATAACTCGTTGCCCCAACACAACATCCAGTGGCAGGGTTTCAAACCACTCGTCCGGCCGCTGTTTTTGATGATGCGCCGTGATATTCTGAATTGCTTTTGTCAAAGTATCGCGAAAAGGCTTGTCAATTTTCTGATAAGCTTTTTCAATCTCGTCACGGCTAATTATCAATTTATCAAGTGAAAACTCTTTGGTATCAAATTTTTTAGTGTAGTCAACCACCGCCCGATCGCCCTGTGCCGCAACCCTGGCAATTATCTCTCTTACTTTTTCCTCCTGGGGTGAATTAAGCTTGAAAGCCTGGTGTTCAAGAATAGCCTCAACTTCTTTTTGAATCTTATCTTTAGCGGGGATTTTAAGCATGCTGGGCTAAATATACCATATTGTTTTTGGCTAAACAACTAAGGGATCAAACGGGTGCCTTTTTTAACCACTGACCTGTCAGCTAGAACCACGCCATGTTCAATAATTACTTCATCCTCAATGACACAGTTGTAGCCAAGAATACAATCCGACAATTCAACATGATTGCCAATATTAGTTCCCCGCCAAATAATAGCGCGGTCCAAAGAACAGCGCTCACCAATAGTCACTTCGTCTCCAACCACAACATAATCTTTAATCTCTGTTCTTTGCCCGATGGTTACCCTTTCACCAATAATAGACGATCCAATAAAAGTGATAGTCGCGTCAGGATGAGTATCCTTACCCAACCAAACTTTTCCATTGATTCTGGTTCCGTGAATTTTTACTGCCACTTCGCCGCGCAGAATTGCTTGATGCGCCTCTTTATATTTACGTGGATTGCCAATGTCTATCCAATAGGCATCAGAAAGATAACCAAACATGGGCACGCCATTTTCCAGAAGAGCGGGGAAGAGTTGTCTTTCAAATGAATAGGGTCTGCCTTTTGGCACTTCTTTAAATATTTTTGGATCAACAATATAAGTCCCGGCGTTAATAGTCTTAACCGTAACCATGTCCCAACTTGGTTTTTCCAAAAATCTGGTTACTCGTCCAGCCTCATCAGTAAAAATCAGTCCAAAAGGGGTAGGATCCTCAACCTCAGTTAAAGCAAAGGATATGTCAGCCTTTTTTTCGCGATGGTAATTAACAAGCTTGGAAATATTTAAGCCTGTTAGAATGTCTCCGTTAAAAATAACCATGGGGCCATTATCAAAGAACTGTTCGGCATTTTTAACTGCGCCAGCCGTCCCCAACGGTTCTCTCTCGATCGAATAATTAATTTTTATTCCCCATTGTTTACCATCATTTAATAACTTCTTTATCTCATCAGGCAAGTAATGCAGGTTGAGGATAATTTCATCAATCCCATGGCAAACTAAATGTTCAATTTGATGGATGACAAGCGCGCGATTAGCTACCGGAACAATGGGCTTGGGGGTGTTATAGGTTAGGGGGCGCAAGCGGGTGCCCAATCCGCCGGCAATGATGATCGCCTTCATCTGGCTAATTCTCTTTTGAGTTTAGTAATGACATCAACAGGCGTTGGATCAACACCATGCAAGATTGCCATGTAGCAACTTAAATAATCACCAAAACATATCAACGACATAATTCTGGCCAGGTGGGATTGGCCCTGGGCCCAGAGTTCATTGGTCCCGCCCAGCTGCCGGCCAATTAATGATTTGGTAATCTCCATCCTCTTCTTGATTCGCTCTGAATCATTTTCATCCCGCAAAAATATTAAAACAAACTTATGATCTGTCCTTTTTAACAAAGAAAGATTCACAATTTCATTATGATTAAGCTCGGGAAAGAAATTTAACAAGGCTGTAACTTTACCGTTTTCATTAAACTGCGTTTTCACGCGCAGGCCCACCGCTTCTGTTATCCCTGTGTTGGCAAAAATAATAGGATTTTTTCCCAACAGCTTTTTGGCAAATTGCTTAACGGGATTAATGCGCGACGGTTTATCGGCCCCATACTCAAGACAAAGGCTTTGCGTCAGCAGAATAGCACTATTTATATCCGCTCTCAGATTGGAAATAAGCCCACTTTTTTCTAGCGCGACCAGGATTGGCACCAAAAGATATGGCAGTGCGGCCCGGGGTTGATAGCCGGCCGGGATTAAATACAACGGATACTTTTTGCTTTCAGCTATTTCCTTGAGCTTGCCGCCCGAAGTCACGCAAATAATTTTTGCGCCTCGCTTGCCTGCCTCCTTTACCGCCAGCAGGGTCTCTTCGGTATTGCCAGAATAGGACATGGCAAAAATTAACGCATCAGCTCCCACAAAGGCAGGCAATCTGTAGTCACGATTGACAAAAACCGCTAACGCGCATTTCTCCTGCAGTAAATTAGCCACAATATTACCGGCGATGGCAGACCCTCCCATACCGCAAACAACTATGTTTTTAATTTTCTTGACTTTGCCCAGAGGCACCTTTGAAGCAATCTCCAAAGCTTCAGCCAACATGGCGGGAGTTTTTGCTACGATCCCTAGCATCCCGCTCTTGTCGATAGCTTCTATCTTCTCAGTAGAATCTAAGACATCAAATTGTTCCATTGCCTCCTCCTGCTATTTTTGATTTAATCACTACAATTGCCTTCTGCAGCTGGATATCTTCCGCGTCTTTTTCTTCCGATACCAGCTCAGTCTCCGCTTCTCCAGTGGGAACCAAAACCAAAACTTCCGGAGAAATACCCTTCTTGTTGATATAATCTCCGTTAGGAGTGAGGTACTTGGCAATGGTCACCAGCAGCGCCGAACCGTCATTTAAGCGCCTCACATTTTGAACCGAAGCCTTGCCAAAGGTTGTACTCCCTACCAAGGTGGCCACATTATTGTCTCTTAGAGCCCCGGCTAGGATCTCTGAAGCTGAGGCCGAAGATTCATTGATTAAAAACACCGTAGGCTTCTTCCACAAGACCCTGCCAGTCGAGGCAATCTGTTCTTTTCTGCCTTCACGATCGACGGTCTGCACAATTATTCCCTCTTCAATAAACATACTGCCAATATCAATGGCATTTTGCAGCAGCCCGCCGCCATTACCGCGCAAATCCACAATTAACCCATCGGTATATCTTGATTCCCTCAGCGCTTTTTCAAATTCCTGGGCTGAATCAATTTTTTCAAAAGTATTTAGCTTTATATAGGCGATATTACTGTCCAGTTTTTTTGTTGTAACGCTATTTATCTTGATATTGTCTCTGACAATTGGCACATTTTTTTCTTCGTTCCACCCTTTACGCATGATTCCTAAAACAACCGTTGAGCCACGCGGACCTCGGATTAAACTTACGGCCTCCTCTAACGCCATATCTTTCGTCGATTTTTTGTCGACCGTCTTAATCTGGTCCCCGGCTTTAAGCTTGGCTTTATCGGCCGGTGTCCCTTCGATGGGAGAGATAATAGCAAGCTGCTTCTCCTTAATACCAATGTAGATACCGATGCCAGAATAAGACCCGCTCATTCTTATTTGCATTTCTTTATACGCTGTTGGTTCTACAAAGCGCGTATAGGGATCATCTAAAGCGTCCAAAAGGCCGCGAATCGAACCATAGACCAGCTTTTCATCTTCCAGATGTTTTTCAACATAATCACTTTTAACTATATCCAAAACCTGCAGATATGTTTCCAGCTTCCTTTCCAAATCTCCCTGGGCCCTAACCCTACCCACAATCGAAAACGCGATAACCAAAACACCGATACCCAATAAAACCTTCTTCATTGTTTTCATCTTTTTTCCTCCTTGCCAAATTCTACAAATATTGTAGAGGATTCTGCGGTTTTCCATTTTTTCTAACCTCAAAGTGCAGATGCGGACCGGTTGAATAACCGGTACTGCCGACTAAGCCCACCACTTGCCCCTTGGCCACAATCGCGCCTACGTTCTTATAAATTCGCGACATATGGGCATACACCGTAGAGGTTTTCTTGCCATGATCAATAACTACAGCTTTGCCATATCCATCCCACCAGCCGGAAAAGATCACTTCCCCGGCATCGGCCGCCATTATAGGTGTACCATATTTTGCGGCAATATCCAAGCCGGTATGGAAGTTACGGCCGCCATACAGGGGATGTCGACGATAGCCAAATTGAGAGGTGAGGCGTCCCCGCAGCGGCCAGGCCAGGGTTCCGCTGCCATAAACCCTGGCCCCGGTACGTGCTGCCATTTTTTTCAGGATAAGAACCTCAAGCTCACTAGAGCTTTTTTCAAGCTCAGCGACGTGGGCTTCGTACTCTTTTCTTCTCTGCTGAAGCTCCTTATACACCAAATTCTTATTCTTGGCTTTTTCAGCCACAATAACTTTATTTGATTCAATCTCCGCGGCTAATTCTTGGATTTGTTTCGTTTTAGTCTGAAGGGTAGACTTTTTACGATTGACACGTTCGACATCGGCCCTGACTCCCTGCACCAAGGTCGCGTCATAGTCTATTATCTGCCGACAAAAATAAAGGCGGTTCAAAAAGTCAGACATCGCGCCGGAAGTAAAAAGAAGTTGTAAAAAATTTAAGCCGCTGCTTTTGTAAACCTCTCTGACTCGGGCTTTTAATTTATTTTCTTTCTGTTCCAAGTCGCCAGCGGTTTCCTTTAATTCGGCGTTTAAAACTCCTATCTGCGCCTGGTTGGTTGTAATCTTTTTATTGGCTTGGTTCAAGCTGTTATTTGTCTGCTTAAGCTCTTTATTGATAACTACCAATCTCCCTAAGACTGCCTGTTCTTCTTTTTTAACTTCTAACAACTTTTGTTTTCCTATTTGAAGTTTTTCTTGAATGTTTTTGAGTTTTATCTCTTCACTAACCTCTGCGGCAGGCGCCATGGCTGAGCAGATCATTATAAACAGGAGAAATACGACGACAATCCTCATGGGAAATTATATTAACACAATCCTAAGAGGCAAACAAGGACTTGGTTCTCCTTTCTCGATGATATATAATGGCCAGGCGGTGGACTTCGTTCCTGACGCGCTGCAACAGCTGTAAGGCTCGGGAACCTGGCGCTAGCCGCAGAGGCATTATTCTGTTGGGAAAGTAAATTTCTTCCTCTTTCTTAGCTAAGCCAATAATAGGAACTTTGCCTATCCCGGCTTCCGCAATTCCTCGCCACCCGGCATTGACTTGCGCTAAGCCTCCATCAACCACAATCAGGTTCGGTCGGGGCATTTTTTGGGCCAGGGTGCCGGCATAACGGCGTTTTACTACTTCATAGATAGCCGCAACATCGTTGGCTTTTTGTGCCAAGTTTTTAATCTTAAATCTTCGGTAATCACTCTTTAGGGGAACCCCGCCAAAAAAAGTTACCATTGCTCCGACAACATTTGTGCCGCCAATGTTCGAAATGTCAAAAGCCTCGATACGCATGGGGGGATTATCAAGTTTTAATTCTTTTTGCAGGTCACTAATTTCTGAGAGCACGCGCGGCGCGGGCTCGAGGCGCAGCTCTCTCCCCTCAATCATCTTAACCAAGAGTTTGGCGCTGTCGCGCCAAGCTGCGGCTTTTTCATAATCACGCGCTTGAGAAGCCTTAGCCATTTCTTGATTTAACTTATTTAAGGCTTGGCTCATCTTGCCGCGCAGCAAAGCCGCTATCCCCTGAACCAGCGCCAAGTAATCATCGTGTTTTATTCCTCCAAGACAGGGCCCAGCACACGCTCCAATACGATAATAAAGGCAAGGTTGTTCGCGTAAACGTAGAGGCGATTCTTTACACCATCTTATGGGAAAAAGTTTTTTAACCAATCGAACAATCTCTCGAACCATCCCTCCCTGATAGCGGCCAAAATAAAGCGCTCCATCACTTTGTTTTTTGCGCACCACAAATAGCCTGGGCCATTTCTCGTTAACCGTTAATTTGAGATATGGATATGATTTGTCGTCGCGCAGCGAGATGTTATAACGAGGTTTATATTTTTTTATCAGCTCGTTTTCCAGCAACAAGGCGGCCAGCTCGGATCCGGCAAGGATATAATCAATACTATCCAAGCGACTAAGCAAAACCGCGGTTTTTATTCCTGGAGTTTTAGAAAAATATGAAGTTACACGCTTGCGCAGCGACTTGGCCTTGCCAACATAGATCACTTCTCCGCTTTTAGACTTGAAAAGATATACGCCGGATTTATAGGGAAGGGATTTTAGCTGCTCCTTTACGGAGGTCATGCTTGTTTGGCAATAACTTTTATCTGCAGCCTGGCGTTAATGTTTCGAAATAGCTTCAGCACAACACTATGGTCGCCAATCACTTTAATAGGCTCTGCCAGCTCAAGCTTTTTCTTATCAATTTCAATCTGAGCCGCTTTTTGCACCGCTTCCGCGATATCCTGAGAGGTGACCGAGCCAAACAATTTGCCCCCTTCACCAGCATCTACCGGAATTGAAATCTCCAACGCCGAAAGTCTTTTGGCCAGCGCCTCAAGCTCCATTCGCTTAACTGCCATGACTTTTTCTTTTTCTATATTTCTCTTTTCCATTTCCGCCACAGCTGTCCGCGTAGCCGGACCGGCTATTTTTTTGGGCAGGAGATAGTTTCTGGCATAACCAGGAGACACCTCAACTAAACTATCCGCTTCGCCTAAACTTGGGACTTCTTTTAAAAGAATGACTTTCATCTTATTCTACCGTGTAAGGCACCAAGCTCAATTGACGGGCTTTTTTTACCACTTTGGCAACCATTCTCTGGTGCAAGGCACAGCAACCGGTGTTACGGCGCGCCGCAATCTTACCCCGCTCGGACATAAAGCGTTTAACATAAGCAATATCTTTGTAATCAAGCGTCTTCTGATCCACGCAAAAAACACACTTGCGTTTTTTTCTCCTGTTAAATTGCTGCGCCTTTTTGGGTTTTCTTCTTTCTCTGGTCATTACCCGTCCTCCTTAAAAAGGGATCTCATCACTTTCTATCACCGATTCCGGGTTCTGCTTGTCGGCAGACAGGTCGCGAGCCTGGGCCGGGGATTTACTTCCCAACATCTGCATATTATCCAGCACAACCTCCGTCATGGTTCTCGTTGCGCCGGTCTTGTCTTGATAAGACCGTATTTGTAAGACTCCTTCAACGGCTACCGGGCGTCCTTTTTTTAAATATTCTCCGCAGATTTCAGCCAACCTGCGCCAGGCCACAATGTTTATGAAATCTACGTCCTGCCCGCCACCGGCATCTTTGCTCTTAAAGCGATTAACCGCGATAGCAAAGCGCGCCGCGGGGATTCCGGAGGTTGTGTATCTTAACTCCGGATCTCGTGTTAAATTCCCAATTAAAAATACTTTATTGTACATGATTTAAAATGGCAGCTCACTTACCAAATCGGTATCGTCGCTCGTGACTCCCGGGTGATCAAAAACTCTGACCTTATTGGCCACTACCTCAGTTGCCCAGCGGCGTTGTCCTGTTTGGTCTTCAAAAGCCCTGATTTGTATCCTGCCTTCTATCAAAGCAAGTTTCCCTTTTTTTAAATAGTCACGACTAATTTCCGCGGCCTTGGCCCAGGCTATTACATCTATAAGATCTGCTCCGCCCTGGGGTCGATCAACCGTCAAGCTAAATTTAGCCATGGGACGACCATCCATGGTTTCTCGGGTTTCTGGATCAGCAGTAAGTTTGCCTACCAAAATAATACGGTTAAGATTGGCCACCAGCTTCTCCCTTAATCTCGCCAATATCAACAGCTTCAATTTCAGTTGCCGGCCTCTCCTCAAGGTTTTTTTCCGTTTTTGGTGAAGCTCTAAGAACAGAATAGCGAACAACATTTTCAGTAACTTTCAAATAATTGCTTAGCTCTTTGGGAACTTTTGTCTCTCCATTAAAATAAATTACTACATAATAAGCTTGGGTTAGTTTCGGGGCTTTCCCCAGGGTTGAAGCCAGGTGCCTGCTTCCCCATTTATCAATTTTATCCACCTCAGCACCAAAAGCCTTAATTTTCCCATTTACCTTGGAAACGATGCCATCGATCGCTTCTTCCCCCAGATTAGGGTCAAAAAGTAACATTAATTCGTATGAACTCAAAAAAATACCCCCTTTTTGCGCGAGAAAGTATTATACCACGAATTTGACCAGAATCAAATCCCCGTCCTGCACAAGATAACCCTTCCCTTCTGTATGAAGGACTCCCCCCTCTCTGGCTTTGGCGTAAGAGCCGGCTTCAATTAAATTATTATAATGAATAACATCTGCGGCAATAAATCCTCTTTCCATATCCGAATGGACTTTGCCCGCTGCCCGAGACAAGGGAGTTCCTGGCGTTACTGTCCAGGCACGGCATTCTTTTTTATTAGCTGTAAAGAAAGTTATTAAATCCAAAAGTTCATAGCTAGCTTTAATTAATTTCCCTAGCCCCCGGTCCCTAATCCCCAGTTCCTCTCTATAATCCTGGGCATCATCTGGCGAAAGCTCAGCAATCTCAGCCTCAAGTTTGGCACATATTGAGATTAGCTCTCCCCCTTTAATTTTTTGTAATTGCTCTTTGTTGCCGGATTCATCAACATTGGCAACAAAAAGGACCGGTTTTAAAGTTAAGAGTGGGAGGTTTTTTATAAAATCTTTTTCGTTGATAGCCAAGTTGACGGTTCGTGCCGGCCTACCTTGATCAAGAGCGTCGCGCAAACGCTGCAGAATCTCTGCCTCTTTCAAAAACTTCTTCTCTCCTGCCCTGGCTTTTATCCTAACTTCTCCCAGGTATTTATCAATTGTAGATAAATCGGCCAGTATCAGCTCAATATTGATAGTTTCAATGTCCTTTGCCGGGTCAATTTCCCCTGAGACATGGGCAATCTCCTGGCTTTGAAAACATCTGACAACGTGAATAATGGCGTTAACCTCTCTAATGTGTGAAAGAAATTGGTTCCCCAGCCCCTCCCCCCGGTGAGCCCCCTTAACCAAGCCGGCAATATCGTAAAATTCTATAACCGTCGGGATAGCCTTTGCTGAGCCGGCAATCTTTTGGATCTGCCTCAAACGTTCGTCCGGGACTTCAACCACGCCTATGTTTGGCTTAATTGTACAAAAGGGGTAATTGGAGACTTCTGCTTTTGCTTTTGACAGAACATTGAATAGGGTCGATTTGCCAACATTGGGGAGGCCAATGATGCCGAGAGTAAAACCCATATAAAATTTATTATAGCATATTAATTAAACGACCAGTGCCTGTCGTTCAATAAAAACAGCGGGGGTCTCCCTGGATGTGCGGATAGAACTTTGATCGGCGGAAAAGTTATCTCCCTTACAGTTGACAGTCCCATAATATATTCTCCTTAATAAAATTTGATTTATTTCTCTGTCCTATCGCACCCTTTCTTAACTAATTTCACATAATATTAGTCGTCTGATAATTTCTATGGTATACTCATTCTAAACTACATAAACAGGAGGAATAAAATGAATTTTTTTATCATCGTGTTCGTCTGTCTGATTCTGATTTTGGGTAATTTTTCTTCCCCCACCCATGGCCAAACAATGCTCCCCCCAGGACAACAAATGAAGATGCAAAAAATTAAGGAGCGGATTGATCGCCTCCCGCCTAGGCAGAGAGGAGAGGCAATCCATACGCTGTCAAACAAACTGCAGAGAATAAAACAGCGGTTACGGGAAGTTAGAGACGCTGAACGTAGGGCCGCAATTGAAGCAGAGTTTGATCGGGTGACCAGGGAACTGGAATTTCTAAAAGCAGCCGTAGAAGAGTTTTCTCCGGAACAAACCCCCGGACCACTCCCTCCACCACCGCCCGACAGGCCCCTGAACCACCCGATGAATGAACCCCCCCCCAGACACATGGGCCATAAACCAGACAGTAGGCAAATAGGTCTTTCTGCTGGCTACGTTGCTGGTCTCCCTGGAGCACTGCTTGAGCTACGATTATTTGAACCATTTGATTTAATCTCCACCAGCTTAAGGGTTGGCGGGGCCTACGCTCAAGGAGCGGATTCTGCAGGAACTTCGAGGAAACACGTTCTGGCAGTATTAGATGGGATCTATCGGCTCAACCCTCCTCACACCCAGGGGATTAAATCGTACTTCGGTCTTGGATTTAATTACGACGTCTACACCAGCGGCCAACAAAATGGCACTTTGGGCGGACAAATTTTCTACGGCATAGAAGGAGGCCAGACAATGGGGAGCCAGATGTTTTTTGAAGTTGGCTACGGGTTAATCCGCACCGGCTTTAGCCCAAATCAAATGGGGCTAACCGCGTTGTTGGGGTATAAATTCTAAGGTCTAATAATTATGAAGCATAATTTTATTGTTACAATTTGTTCTTTTCTGCTTTTAGGAAGTATTTATTCCCCATCTCTGGCACAGCCAAAAGAATTAAGTCCGCTGGAGCAAAGAATAAAAGAACGCGTTAGCGCCCTTTCCTCTGAACAAAAAAGTCAGGCAATAAAGGGCCTAAGCGACAGATTGCAGAGAATTAAACAAAAGTTTCTTGAGGCGCCGGCAGGAGAACAAAAAGACATTCTTCAGGATGAGCTTGACAGGATTGCAAAGGAATTGGAATTTCTTAAGCTGGCGGATAAAAAACCGGAGATTATTGAGAGCCTTAAGAAACCGGCCTCGCTTCCGCCGCCTCTCACCAAAATGGTCCCATCCGAAGAAGTCGATCCAATATTTGGCGCCACTCTGGAACGAATGGCCCGCAAACAGAATAAACACAAAATTGGTTTTTCTGTTGGATTCGTTGCCGGTATCCCGGCGGCAATGGCGGATCTCCGTTTTTTTGAACCGTTTGACATACTCTCTACCAATGCCCGGACGGGAGTGGCTTATGCTCAAGGAACCGACAGTGCCGGAACCGGAAGAACACACCTCCTGCTAATTGTAGACGGCATCTATCGCCTATCAACTCAACCCGCGCCCGGCCTCCGAGCTTACACCGGCCTGGGGTTTAACTACAATGCCGCCACAAGTGACCGCAAAACCGGCGCTATTGGCGGACAACTCTTCTACGGGGTAGAGGGGGGCCGTCCGGAAAAGGGGCAAACAATTTTTGAAATCGGTTATGGCGCCATCCGTACCGGCTTTAGTCCCGACTATGTGGGAATAACAGCCCTCTTTGGTTATAAATTCTAATTCGCGAATTCGGGCCGAAGTTGTTTCATAAGACCGAGATCATTAATACTAACGGCCTCGAAATCATCGTTGCGGGTGCCTGTCCAGGATTTTAGGTAATTCCCTAAAAACTTCGGCCAGAGGGATTATATCAACTTCCCCGTCCCGCATCCGTCTCTCCCCCCCATAAATAAAATAAGCGCTGGCAGAAGGATAGTCCATCAGAAAAGCTTTTAACCCTTTGAGCATGGAACTATTAACTTTTCCTGTTCTTTTAATTTCAAAAGCCTTAATTCCTTTCTCTCCGTATAGGACAAAATCAACTTCAAGGTTACTGGCGGTTCTCCAATAAAATATTTTATGGCCTAGTTTATAATAATCATTAATCGCGTTTAGCTCCTGGAATAAAAGGGTTTCCAGCGCAACTCCGTCTGTTTCTTCCGGCCTGTCAAGCGGCCCCATTGGCCTTATCGTACGGTATAGGCCAACATCAAACAAATAAAATTTGGGATGAGCAGCCATTCGCCTCTTAGCTTTTTTGGCAAAGACCGGTATCTTATAGGCGATAAGTAAATCTTCAAGGATAGAAAAATAATTTTCCACAACCTTACGCTCAACAGCACATTCTCGTGCAATTGCGGCAATATTTAAAACCGAACCCTGTGAAAAACTGGCTGCCTCTAAAAATCTGGAAAAAGCCCCGAGATTTCTGGTTAACCCTTCCTGCCGAATTTCTTCTTCAAGATAGGTTTTAACATAACTTTCTAAGTAAGCTTTTGGATCTTTCTCAATATAAACACTTGGCAGCTGCCCAAATTTTAGAGACCGGCTCAGGTCAAAGTCATTGCCAAGCTCTAATGCCGTCAACTGGTGCAAAGCAAAAGTTAACGCACGGCCGGCTAAAAGATTTTGGCCTTTTCTCCTTAATTTCCTGGCACTCGAGCCGGTTAGAACAAATCTATGCTTGTACTTTTCTATCAGCCGATGAACTTCATTTAAAAGCTCCGGAATCTTTTGCACTTCGTCAATAATAATCCAATCACTAAGACCCTTTGGAATAAACTTTTCAAGGCGTTGGGGATCAGCCAGAAGGTCGTTAAACAATTCCGCTTCCAGCAAATCTAAATACACTGCCCCGGGAAAAGTGGCTTTTACCCAGGTGGTCTTTCCTGTACCGCGAGGCCCAAAGAGAAAGAAGCTTTTATCCTCAGGCGGCTTAATTAATCTGGAATACATAATTCCATTTTACATGTATTTATGGAGTTGTCAAGCTAATTTTTCTTATTTCATAAAGTCCAAGTCATTAATGCTGATGGCCTCGAAATCATCATCGCGGGAGTTAATTTTCGTTTCATGAAAACCAGTTAAATCTGTTTCGCGTTCTGCCTGTTCTTCTTCAACCTCCCATTTGTCAAAAAGCTCCTCTGGAACCTCTTCCAGATAACGCGAGGTTTTCATCAAAACCTGGCCTTCATAGCCTGAACATATTAAAGGATAAGAAAGATAAAGCTCATCTTTGGCCCGAGTAACTGCCACATAAAACAAGCGACGCTCTTCTTCCATTTCTTCTTCTTTACCAAAAGATAAATAAGAGGGGAAACGACCATCCGCCAGCCAAACAACAAAAACAACTTTCCACTCCAAACCTTTAGCCTGATGAACAGTAGTTAAAATACAAGCTTCTGATTCTGTCTCCTCCCCTCCAACA
>METP01000041.1 GCA_001771365.1 candidate division WOR-1 bacterium RIFCSPLOWO2_02_FULL_46_20
TAATGATCTTTCAGCTTATTATCTTGATATGTCAAAAGATCGCTTATATTGCGGCGGCAAGGATTCTCTTGAACGTACTTCAGCGCAGTTTGCCATGAATGAAATTTTGCATTCATTGACAGCGCTTGTGGCGCCGGTCTTGAGTTTTACTGCTGAAGACATTTACCAACATTCAAAATCCCAAATCCAAAACCAAAAATCCAAACAAGGTAGCGTTCTACTATTAGATTTTCCGAAGGTCAATCCAAAATATTTGGACAAGAAGCTGGAAGAGAGATGGGAAAAGATTCTCGGGGTAAAAAAAGAGGTTTATCGTGAAATTGAAGCTAAGCGGGCGGCCAAAGAAATTTCGGCGTCGCTCGAAGCCCGGGTGGAAATTGGGACAAAGGGCGGGGAGTGGTTGAACGAGGTTCCAGATATTTTGCCCATGGTTTTAATCGTTTCACAGGTAAAGTTGGTTGGTGGGGATAAAATAGTTGTTAAGCATGCCGAAGGTCAAAAATGTGAACGTTGCTGGATGTGGCAGGAAAGTGTTGGCCAGGATCAGAAACATTCGACTCTATGTGCACGATGTGCTAAAGTAGTTGAGTCAATTTAAGGAGGAGATGAGTAAAATGGTTGTTGATGTCAAAGAAAAAACAGGAGGAGTAAGTACGATGGTAAAGTGTGATGTTAAGGATAAAGGTCTGGCGAAGAAGGGGAAATTGCGGATCGAGTGGGCAGAGCGGGACATGCCGGTATTGGCTCAAGTCAAAGAAAAATTTGCTAAAAATCAGGTGCTGAAGGGCAAGAAAATGAGTGCCTGTTTGCATGTTACTGCTGAAACAGCGAATTTGGTTAGGACATTAAAAGCTGGCGGGGCAGACATTGTTCTTTGTGCTTCAAATCCACTTTCTACCCAGGATGATGTGGCGGCTTCCCTGGTCGAAGATTACGGAATTTCTGTTTATGCGATCAAAGGTGAGGATAATGAGACTTATCATAAGCATTTGATAGCCGCGGTTGAACATTCTCCAGTTACAACCATGGATGATGGCTGTGACCTGGTTTCTCTGATCTCTGCCAAGTATCCCGATATTGCCAAACAAATTATTGGCAGTATGGAAGAAACAACTACCGGTGTTATTCGACTCAAAGCCATGGAAAAAGACGGAGCTCTAAAGTTCCCAGTCTTTGCGGTTAATGACGCGCAAACCAAGAATCTCTTTGATAATCGTTACGGAACAGGGCAGAGCACGGTTGACGGTATTATTCGCGCCACAGATTTTCTTATTGCCGGCAAGAATATTGTCGTAGCTGGTTACGGCTGGTGCGGCAAAGGCTTTGCCATGCGCTGTAAAGGTATGGGCGCTAATGTAATTGTCACTGAAGTTGATCCCATCAAAGGAATTGAGGCTGTAATGGACGGCTTCCGCGTTATGACCATGGCAGAAGCCGCGCCAATCGGTGATCTTTTCTGCACTTTAACCGGGAATATGCACGTCATCAGGCCAGAGCATTTTGCCAAAATGAAAGACGGGGCTATTGTGTGTAATTCCGGGCATTTTGACATTGAAATTGACATCAAAGGGTTAAAGAAAATTGCCAGAGAAGAAAAGAAAAATGTGCGCAATTTTGTTGATCAGTTTGTGCTGCCGAGCGGCAAAAGCATTTATTTGTTGGCCGAAGGCAGATTGGTTAATTTGGGCGCGGCCGAAGGTCATCCTGCTTCAGTTATGGACATGAGTTTTTCTACCCAAGCTTTAGCCACAGAGTATGCTATTAATAATGCCGGCAAACTAGGACACAAAGTTTATGATGTGCCTAAAGAGATTGAAGATTGGGTGGCCATTGCTAAGTTAAAGTCTATGGGGATAAAAATTGACGCGCTTACGCCTGAGCAGGTCAAGTATTTGGCGTCATGGCAGGAAGGTACCTGATGGAAAACGAGAAGCTCTATCAGGCGATCGAGAATATCCGGCGCGATAAAAACGAACCCGGGCGCTATATTTTCTTCACTTTCCTGAACGGAATCGCACAGGGCTTGGGCATGGCGCTGGGCATGACCATTATCGCGGCCGTACTCCTCTTTGTTGTTATTAAGATCCTGGCGCGGGTGGTTGACCTGCCGGTAATCGGTATGTACGTGGCCGAATTGGTCAAATTTGTCAGTCAATACCTGGATAAAGGGCTGCCGACCAGATAATGTCACGCTCTGCTTGTGTTGGGCATACGCATCCCAATAAATACCACAGACACAATAGGCCAAAACACCCCATTCTTCGCGCCTGGCGTAAGTTTTTTCACGGCCTGCGCCGTCGCCGTTTATTTAAAGGTCGTGG
The DNA here is from genome assembly GCA_001771365.1 of candidate division WOR-1 bacterium RIFCSPLOWO2_02_FULL_46_20. Classification (GTDB taxonomy): domain Bacteria; phylum Margulisbacteria; class WOR-1; order O2-12-FULL-45-9; family O2-12-FULL-45-9; genus O2-12-FULL-45-9-A. The sequence continues at coordinate 2,322 of METP01000041.1, forward strand.
CAAAGAGTTTTATGCTTTAGCTTTTTCAGTCTTCCTGCTAGACCAAGTTATTAAAATTATAGTTAACAAACTTATGTTCATGTGCCAATCTATTCCCATTATTCCTGAAGTATTACATTTAACATATATCCAAAATCAGGGCGCGGCTTTTGGCTTGTTTTTCGGGCAAAGGACCATTCTAATAGCTATTGGCATTATGGTTATTATGCTGATGATTTATTACCATTATCTTATAGGGGTGCATGATCCTACGCAAATTGCTTTGGCTTTAATCCTGGGGGGGAGCGTAGGTAATATCACGGATCGTATATTGCGCGGGTCGGTGGTTGATTATGTCGATTTTAGGGTTTGGCCTATTTTTAATCTTGCCGATGTAATGATTAACCTTGGCGTGTTGTTTATTATCTTTTATCTTTTTAAGAGAAAGAAGAGGAGACTGAAATCTACCCGACATTATTCCAAATAGGTCCGCTTTACATACACAGCTATGGGCTGATGGTGGCCTTGGCTTTTATCGCAGGCATTCTTGTTTCTTTGTATTATGCAAAAAAAGAGAAGATAAAAAGCGAAATAATTTTAGACCTGGCTATCTATGTGATTGTGGCGTCTATTATTGGAGCCCGTTCGTTCTACGTGATTGGGCAGTGGGATTTATATAAAACTAATTTGCTTGAGGTTTTTATGGTTCAGAGGGGGGGGCTGGTGGTTTTGGGGGGGGTCCTGTTTTCTATTGTTACGATCTTTTTGTTTGCTAAGAAGAAGAAAATTTCCTTTTTAAAACTTCTAGATAGCATTTCTCCCGGGACTGCCCTGGGTCTGGCCATTGGCAGGGTTGGTTGTTTTTTGAATGGGTGTTGTTTTGGTCTGCCGGCCAGGCTGCCCTGGGCTATTAAATTTCCTCCGGGCTCTTTAGCCCATTCTTATTTCCCGGGGGAATATATTCATCCGACTCAAATTTATTCTGTTTTAGGCATGCTTACTGTTTTTGGCGTGGTTACTTCTATTTATCGCAAGAAGAGGTTTCATGGCCAGATCTTTTTTGCCTGGGTAATTGGGTATTCAATTTACCGCTTTATTGTTGAGTTCTTTCGCTACAGTCCTATTCATTGGCTTGGCCTGACCCCGTCGCAGTGGATTGTGGCAATTGGCGTGGTCGTGGCGGTGGCTTATCTTTTCAAGAAAAGATAACAAGTTTTTCTCTGGCGGCGACTATGGAAATAGTATTAATTTTATCCCGATTACAAGAAGAAAGACAGCAATCACGACGCGAAATTGATTTTGCGGGATTTTGTCCACGATCTTTTTCGCAATCTGTGCCCCCAGAAATGAAACCGGAATGGAAAGGAGCAATCCGTACCAAAGTTCTTTTGGAAGTGTCGCGCCCCCGGTGAAATAGGTAATGATGCGCGTTGAATCAACTAAAATACCAATTGCTCCGGCGGTGGCGATATAGACCGCTTTTGGTAAGTCAAACGAGGACAAAAACATACTGCGGATTGCTCCGCCGATACCGAACATTCCGGCGAAAAATCCTGATAGTGCTCCCCCTGATAACGCTGTTAGGTTTCCTGCAGGAATTTTGAATTTGGATTGGAATATCAAAAATATGGCGTAACCCGCAAGAAACGCACCAAGCAGGCGGAGTAACATTTGCTCGTTCGCGCCTAGTGAGACAAAAGCACCGAGAGAGCTTGTCGCCAAGCCGATCACGCCGAACAGAGCGATAAGCCGTAAGTTAAAACCTTTGCGAAATAGTGTGATTTTCCAGACATCGCCGAACCAATGAATAATCGCCACCAAAAATATTGCCTCTACCGGCGGAAAGAATATGACCAATACTGGAATCATAAGCGTTGAAGTGCCAAAGCCGGTAATTGTGCCGATAGTGGCGGCGATGAGTGTTAGCAAGGCAATGTAAAAAATTTCCATAAAATTATTTCAATACTTAAAAACGGAGGGGGAGAGATTCTCCCGTCGCACAATAATATTTCAAATATTATGGAATCGACGGGATCCCGACATTACACAATTATATATATTAATGTCATCGGGAGAACTCGGAGGAGGTGGGATTCGAACCCACGCTGGGCTTGCGCCCACTAACGGTTTAGCAAACCGTCCCCTTGGACCACTTGGGTACTCCTCCACATATTATATTGTCAAAACTCGGAGGGGGAGAGATTCGAACTCTCGAGACCCTTTCGAGTCTACGCGCTTTCCAGGCGCGCCTGTTCAACCACTCCAGCACCCCTCCAAATAAATGCGCCCAGCGAGATTTGAACTCACGACCCCTTCCTTCGCAGGGAAGTACTCTATCCAGCTGAGCTATGGGCGCCCGTTACAATATGATATAATATCATATCATGATAAAATTTGGAACTGACGGCTGGAGAGCCGTAATTTCCGAAGAATTTACCTTTGACAACGTCAGAAAAGTGGCCAAAGCCATCGCTTGCTACCTGATTAACCACAAATTAAACAAAAAACTCCTGATTATTGGTTATGATCCGCGCTTTTTGGCTGATAAATTTGCGGAAGAAGTTGCTAAGATTATGCTGGAAGCAGGCATTGATTGTTATCTTACAGAAAGAGATACACCAACCCCGATTATTGCCTGGGAAGTTAAGGATAAAAAAGCGGCCGGGGCAATTGTTTTGACCGCTTCGCATAACCCGGCCCAATATTGCGGCATTAAATTTATTCCAGAATATGCCGGGCCGGCGGATTCAATAATTACTGCCGAACTCCAGGAAAACTCTAACAAGGAAATTACTTTGCCCGCGGCAAAACAAAAAGGCAAAATTGAGCGGTTTGAGCCTCGCCAAAGATATTTGAGCTATATTAAATCATTTGTTGATGTTGACCTGATTAAAAAAGCCAAACTGAAAGTGGTTTACGACGCTATGTATGGGGCAGGCAGGGGTTATATGGATAAGCTGTTGCAGGATTTGGGTTGCCAAGTTGAAGTTTTACATGGGACAAGGGATGTTTTGTTTGGTGGTGGCAGTCCAGAGCCAACGGATGAATTTCTTGACGAATTAAAAGAAGCGGTGGTGAGAAATTCCGCTCAAGTTGGCCTGGCTAATGATGGTGATGCGGACAGGTTTGGCGTGGTTGATGAAAAAGGAGATTTTTTGACCGCCAACCAGATTATTCCACTGGTATTTAATTATTTGGTTTCAAAAAAAGGTTATAAAGGTTCGGTTGTCAGGTCGCTGGCTACTTCTCACCTAATTGATCGGGTGGCCCAACGGTATAAAATAAAAGTGCACGAGACGCCAGTTGGTTTTAAATATATCGCCCAATTTATGATGAAAGAAAGCGTGATTATTGGTGGGGAGGAGAGCGGTGGGTTGTCAGTAAAAGGCCATATCCCGGAAAAAGACGGGATTTTAGCTTGTCTACTGGTCGTTGAAATGCTGGCTGCTTATAAAAAACCGCTTTCAGTTATCTGGGCCGATTTAATTAGTTCAACAGGAGAAATTTATACTCAACGTGTGAATCTGGAATTGACTCAAGAGAAGAAAGAAACTTTTATGAGTAAACTCACGAGTCAGGCACCAGAAGAGCTGGCCGGGCTAAAAGTTGCAACTGTTAATAAAGTCGATGGCGTAAAGTTGATTCTGGCTGACGGTAGCTGGGTGTTGGCCAGATCGTCGGGGACTGAACCATTGATTAGAACCTATGTTGAGGCCAGGAAGCCGGAACAGCTTGATGTTATTTTCTCTGGATTAAAGCAATTAGGAGGGATGTAAGATGGTTAAAAAGAAAAAGGTAGCGAAGGTTGTTCCTGGAGTTAAAAAAGTAGTGATGGATGATGTGGAGATGAACAGGGCCTTGCGGCGTATTGCCAACCAGATTGTTGAGGCTAATAAAGGAGTGGGAGGCATCGTTTTGGTGGGAGTTATCCAGCGGGGTGTGCCTTTGGCCAGGCGTCTGGCTGATATTATAAAACAGATAGAAGGGTTGGAGGTTCCGGTTGGTTCTCTGGATGTTTCTTTGTATCGTGATGATCTGACCAAAAAAGGCCAGTATATAGAAATTAAGAAATCCGATATGCCGTTTGCCGCCACTGATAAAACAGTAATCCTGGTTGACGACGTAATTTTTGCTGGACGTACCGTTAGGGCGGCGCTTGATGGGTTAAAAGACTATGGCAGGGCAGCGAAAGTCCAATTAGCGGTTTTAATTGACCGCGGCCACAGGGAACTGCCTATTGAACCTAATTTTGTGGGAAAAACCATCCCCACTGCCAAGAGTGAGGATGTAAAAGTTGAGATTATGGAAGTTGATGGGGTGGATCGGGTTGTGATTAAATAAATACAGCCTTTCCCATTTTTTGCTCGGGACTCATATTATAGGTCTTCTAAGTCTTAGAAGGCTTATGGAATATATATAGTATAATATATCTATGGTGCCTTCTCTTAAAACCTACGCCAGCAAAGAAGATATCCTAAAAGGCTTAAACCCTGAACAGAAAAAAGCCGTAACTCATGGTCAGGGACCACTTTTAGTAATTGCCGGGGCAGGAACTGGAAAGACCACGGTTATCACCCGCCGCATTGCGTATTTAATTAACACCAAACTGGCTAAACCGTCGGAAATCCTGGCGTTGACCTTTACCGATAAAGCGGCGGCAGAAATGGAAAGCCGCGTTGACCAGCTGGTGCCCTATGGCTATATAGATGTAACTATTTCTACTTTTCACTCGTTTGGCGACAAGTTATTGCGGGATCATGCTATAGAATTAGGTCTTAATCCTGATTATCGGGTGCTGTCTTTAGCTGAACAGCTGGTTTTCTTGCGCGAACACTTATTTGAACTGCCGCTTAAATACTATAGGTCACTGGGCAATCCGACCAAACATTTGGAGGCTTTGCTGCGCGTTATCAGCCGGGCGCAAGATGAAGATGTTTCTCCGGAAGAATATTTAAAATGGGCCAGCAAAACCAAACAAAAAGAACAATTAGAGGTGGCCAAGGTTTATAAGAAATATCAGGAGTTAAAAGCGGCCAAAGGCTTTGTTGACTTTGCTGACCAGGTAAGTTTGCCGCTCAAATTGCTTAAAAGAAAACCCGCAGTTTTAAAAATGCTTCAGGGTAAATATAAATATATCCTAATTGATGAATTCCAGGACACAAATTATGCCCAATTTGAGTTTGCCAGCCTGTTAGCCGGCCCAGCCGGCAAGATCATGGTTTCCGGTGATGATGACCAGGCTATCTATCGTTTTCGTGGTGCCGCAATTTCTAACATCTTGAATTTTGAAAAAGTGTATAAATTATGTAAAAAGGTTGTTTTGCAAAAAAATTATCGTTCCACCCAAATTATTTTAGATACGGCTTATCGTTTAATAAAACACAATAATCCTGATCGTCTGGAATTTAAGGCTGGGGTAGATAAACAATTAGTATCAATGCGTAATTCTGGAAACCGAGACGTTCAGTCTCAGGTTTCCAGCCAAAAGCCGGTGGAGCATTTTCACTTCGATCGAGTGGAGTCGGAGGCGGACTGGGTGGCTGAAACGATCAAAAAGAAACATGAGCAGGGAACCAATTACTCTGATTTTGCCATCCTGGTCAGGGCTAATGCAGAAACGGAAGAGTACAAACTAGCGCTAAACATGCATAAAATTCCTTATCAGCTTTTTGGCGGAGCAGGGTTGTATAACTTTGACGAAGTTAACCTGGTTTTAAATTTTTTGCGTTCTATCGGTGATCTTGCTGATTCAATGTCTCTTAATCAATTGGCAGTTTCGCCTATTTATCAACTAGATGGCCGTGATTTGCAAAAAATCAACTCCTTTGCCAAGCGGAGAAATTATACGCTTTATCATGTTTTTTCCCATCTTGAAGACGGGGTAAATGAATTTGCTGTTTTGGACGATTTAAAATCAGAGTCCCGAGCCACAGTCAAAAGCCTGGTTAATGATATTGATTATTATCTGGAGTTTGCCAAGCACAGGACAACTGGAGAGGTCTTGTATCAATTCCTAAAAAAATCAGGTTATCTGGCCAAGCTTTATAATGGCGGAGAAAAAAATGATAGCCAGCTGAAAAACTTGGGTTCATTTTTTGAGCAGGTTAGGAGCTTTAATTCTGTGGCCGAAGTAGACAGGGTGTCGGAATTTGTAAAACACATTAATTTAATGAAAGAGGCCAGAGATAACCCTGAGTCATTATTGGTTGATCAGGAAATTGATGCAATTAATCTTTTGACTGTGCATAAAGCCAAGGGGCTGGAATTTAAAATCGCGTTTCTGGTTTCGCTGGTTACGGATAAATTTCCCATCCGTTCGAGAAAAGACCAGATTGCCCTGCCGGATGAGCTGCTAAAAGAAAAATTGCCGGGAGAGGATCATAATGTCCAGGAAGAAAGACGGCTGTTTTATGTTGGCATGACACGGGCCAAGGATGAGCTGTTTTTGACTTCTTCAGCTGATTATGGGGGTAAACGCCGGCGAAAAATTTCACGCTTTGTGTTGGAAGCGGTTGATTTGCCCAAAACAGATATAAAATTATACAAAAAGACCACCCGTGAGCAGATCGAATTGTTTGCCCCCGCGGAAATTATCGAGCCTAGAATTAAGAAAATTGCCAAAGATGGAACTTTGTCTTTGAGTTTTTATCATATAGACGATTATTTGACCTGTCCTTTAAAATATAAGTATGTTCATATTCTGCGTGTGCCGCTTTTGCCCAACCATCAGATTATTTATGGCCAGGCCTTGCATCAAGCGGTCCAGACTTATGATTTGGCAAGATTAAATAAGCAAAGTTTTAGCCAAAGTGATCTCCTGGCTTCTTTAAAGGATAATTGGTCGTCGGAAGGGTTTATTTCCCGGGAACACGAAGAACAAAGATTTAAGGCAGCCCAGGCGTCACTTAAGAGATTTTATAAGAAAGAGCAAAAGTCAAACAGACAGATTAAGCATGTTGAAGAATCTTTTTCTATTCGCAAGGAAGATTTAATTATCCGCGGACGGTGGGACAGGGTTGACGAACAGGATGGGAATATTTACATAGTTGATTTTAAAAGTTCTGAAGTAAAAGATCAGAAAAAGGCTGATAAAAAAGCCAAAGAGAGTTTGCAGCTGGCGATTTATGCCTGGTCGTGGCTGGCCAAAGAAAAAAAACTGCCGTACCGCGTCGAATTAAACTTTTTAGAAAGCGGGCTGGTTGGTTCTGTTCAAAAAGATGTCAAAGAGATAGACAAGGCCTGGGGAATGATACGGAGCGTGGCCGATGGGCTTAAAAATAACATATTTACGGCCAAACCAAATTCAGTAAAATGTTCTTACTGCGCTTATAAAGAAATTTGTCCGGCTGCAGCGATTTAAGGTATAATAGGCAAGGAGGGCCTTATGACAGCTGTTCTTGTGGTTTTGTCGTCGCTGATCGTTGTTTTGCTGGTTGGTTTAGGAGTCCTGGTTCTCCAGCGGAGCCCGCAGAGTGACCAATCAACGGCAAAGCTGATGATGGATCTTATTGAGAATTTACGCAAGGAGGTGTCTGATAGTGCCGCCCGCAGCCGACAGGAAATTCAGGGTAATTTATCTAACATAAGTGAACAACTATTAAAAGGGTTAACGACCTCTTCGGACACGATCCAAAAACAATTTCACCAAAGCGCCGCGATTATCAAGGATGTTACAGAAAAACTTACAAAATTAGACGAGACAAACAAGCAGGTTCTGGATTTTTCAAGCCAATTGCAAAGCCTGGAAAATATTTTAAAAAACCCGAAACAAAGAGGGATACTTGGCGAATATTTTTTGGAAACGTTATTAGGCAACGTTTTGGCTCCTGGCCAGTACAAAATGCAGTATAAGTTTAATAATGGTGATTTGGTTGACGCGGCGATTTTTTATCGGGACAGGATAATCCCTGTCGATGCTAAATTTTCTCTGGAAAAATATAACAGGATAATGGAAGAAAAGCATGAAGCGGCGCGGACGCAGCTCGAAAAAGAGTTTAAGGCCGACCTGAAGGAACGCATTGATGAAACCTCTAAATATATCCGCCCGACAGAAAACACAACCGACTTTGCCTTCATGTTTATTCCTGCCGAAGGGATTTTTTATAATCTGCTTATTTACAGGGTGGGTAATGTGCAGGTGTCTTCTAAGGACCTAATAGAGTATGCTTTTGGCAAGCATGTAATTATAGTTTCGCCGACTTCTTTTTTTGCTTATCTGGAGACAGTTATCCATGGGCTCAAGGCGTTGAAGCTGGAAGAGAATGTTAAAGAAATTATAAAAAGGGTGGGGGAGCTGGCCAAGCATTTGGAGACCTACGAAACATATATGCAAAAATTGGGCAATACGATCGGCACGACGGTCAATCAATACAACCAGGCCTATAAAGAATTTGGTAAAATTGATAAGGATATATATAGGATTACCGAAGGTGAGTCGGGCGGCCTGGCCAAGCCAGTGCTTTTGGAGCCTTAAAATGAAAAAAACATCTATTATATTTTTAGCCGTATTTTTTGTTCAGAGCCTTGTTTTTGCTTTGCCTCTTGACGAGCAGAAAGCTTTGAAGGAATTAAAAAATGAAATGGCAAAAATCCAAGACGAAATTAAGTTTTTGCAGCTAAGGATTAATAAGAGTAAATCCGAATCTGCTAAGACGGGATTGGTGCAGATGATGGATGGGCATAAGGCCAGACTGGAAAAATATAAGAATAAAATAGAGATGACCGAAAAGATCATTGGCGGGAAATCTCTTGAGCCTGTTGAAGAGACGCCTCACAAATCCGAGATGCCGGTAGAAAAGAAGATCGAACAAGAGAGAGTAAAAGAAGTGAGCCAGCCCAAATGGATTAAGTTTGAAATTGGTAGCGGGGCGGGATTTTTTAGCGCGGCGACTGCTATAATTGGTGAGTCAAGGTTTTCTTTGCCTTTTCTTTGGCGGTCTGCCAATACCTCCATTCGTGTTGCCTGTGGTTTAGCCCAGAGTGAGGATACAAGCCGGAGATATGTGCCTGTGCAAGTTGATGGCATATTGAATTTTCCCGCCGGGGTTATTACAGGGGTGGAAAATTATTTAGGGGCCGGATTAAATTACGCGATTTTAACGAGCGGTCACACATCCGGCAGCCTGGGGGGGGAGATTTTCTATGGTGTCGAGAGTGATGGTTTTGAGGGCAGGGTGTTTGGAGAGATTGGTTATGGTATCTTGCGTACAGGTTTTAGCCCCGCGCATAAGGGCCTGACGGTCTTATGTGGTTTTCGTAAATGGTGGGGTATTTAGCAAAAAACCCAAAAACACTTGACATTTTTGGTTGACATGCCTATAATTCGCGCAGATGAAAGGAGGTGAAATATATTGAAAAAATTAATCGCATTAGTTACCGTATTCACTTTCGCGATTGCTCTTGCGGGAATGGTATATGCCGATAGCCGAACTCCAGCTGATAAGCTGGAAGCCGGCCGAGCTTATCTAAAACTGTTGGATCAGAAAATTATCCGACTTAGAAAAGACGGCAAAACCGCGCTTGTTAAACAAATGCAAGCCGACAAAAAAAGTACCATTGATCGCATGAAAGAGTGGAAAGCTGAAGCAGAGGGAGGAACCTCTGCGCCAGTTGCTCCAACCGCTCCTCCGCCACCACCGGTCGCTGTTAGACCAGCTCCGGCTGCTGCAGGCGCGGGCTGGTTTGGTTGGGGGTTAAACACTGGTTATACCGCTGGGTACCTGGCCGGAAATTCAGTTGTTTTGGGTCGAGCAGACCTAATTTTGTCTGATGGCCTGGGTATTGGCCCAATGGTAGGATTGGCTGACGACGCAATTTCCTGGAAAGTTGGTTTGGGTGGAGCTTTGGGAACAGATAGTCTTGGTAGAACCAGCAGGAAGTCTATCCCATTGTTTGTTGATGGCATCATCAACCTCCCGGCTGATCTTTTGGGTGGCGTTGAATCTTATATTGGTGGTGGTGTGAACTATCCTCTGTCTGGAACTGGAGGAAGTGGTACGCTTGGAATTCAGGCGTATTATGGTGTACAGGGTGATATCGGTCTTGGTGGAAACACATATGCCGAGCTCACATACTCTGTAATCAGGACAGGTGCCAACACCTTCCCATATTCCATGAAGGGAATTGGTCTTAACGTAGGGACTCAGATACTGTTATAAAGAAAAGGGCCCTTTTCATTTTAAAGGCAACATGGATACTTTAGAGTGTGAGGGCTCTTTTTCTATCTTCTTTGTTCGTATTCGTAGTTTATAATTGAAAGGATGGATAGGCTGGCCGTTTCTGTTCTCAAGATTCTTGGTCCCAAGCTGATCGGGATGAAGCCGGTTGATTTAGCATGTTCGACTTCAACTCGAGAAAAACCCCCTTCAGGGCCGATTAGGATAAGGATAACCGGATAGCCGGATATCCGGTTATCCGGTAAAACTGATTTTAAAGTCTTTTCTTTTTCCAGTTCCCATGGGATGAGGGCCAGGCTAAAATCTTTTTTGATCTTTAAAACATCTTCAAATTTTGTGAGCGGGGCAATTATGGGAATAGTTAAGCGGCCTGATTGTTCGGCAGCTTCCCTGGCAATTCTGCTCCAGCGCTCCGGCTTATCAGCTTTGGCAATTGATCGCTCCGACAGGGTGGGGATGATTTGGCTAACACCTAATTCCGTGCATTTTTGGATGATCAAATCCATTTTCTTGGCTTTGGGCAGGCATTGGGCGATCGTAATCTGTGTTCTATCCTCGGTGTTCGGTGTTCTGTGTTCTATGATGTTGCAAACAACTTTGTCCTTGCCGATATTCTCTATTGTCGCAAAGTAAACTTTGCCGCTACCATCAAGCAACTCAATTTTTTCACCAACTTTTAACCGCAAAACATTCTTAATCTGATGCGCGTCTGATCCTGTGATTGTGGGGATTTGTTCTTGGGGGACAAAAAATCTATGCATTTTTATAGCTGTTAAGAAGCTCGGCTTGTTCTTTGCTTAATTTGGTTGGGATTTCTACTTCAACCAGAACATATAGATGGCCGCGATCACGGCGGTTTAAACTTGGCATGCCTTTGCCCTTAACCCTAAAATTCGTGTTGGGTTGGGTGCCGGCAGGGACTTTGAGGGTGGCTGTGCCGTCAATTGTTGGGACCTCGATTTCATCGCCCAAGATAGCTTGAACAAAAGAAATCTTTGTCCGATAATACAAATTTTCTCCGTCGCGATTAAAATTAACGTGCTGTTCGACAAAAATAAACACGTAGAGATCGCCAGACGATGCGCCCTTTTCTCCGGCATCGCCGGCGCCCGCTACGCGTAAACGATAACCCGAATCAATGCCGGCTGGAATTTTTAATGTTATTTTTTGGCTTTTTTTAACGCGGCCGTCGCCCTGGCATTCTTTGCATGTGGTTGAAATAATAGAACCTGTTCCCCGGCAGGTTGGGCAGGGGCTAACCTGGGCAAAACTTCCCAGGATTGTGCGTTGCGTTCTTCTTACCTGACCTGCGCCGTTACAGGCAGAACATTTTGTTGGTGCCGTGCCGGGCTTTGCTCCGCTCCCTTTGCAGGTTGGACAACCGGCAAAGTGGACAATATTTATCTCTTTTTCAATGCCGTGGGCCGCGTTTTCAAGTGTTATGCGTAAATCGTAGCGTAGGTCCGAGCCTTTTTGCGGGCCGGCTCGCCGTCTGCCGCGCTGGCTGCCAAAAAAAACGTCAAAAAGGTCGCCAAATTCGCCAAAATCTTCAAAGCCTTGAAAACCCTGACCCTCACCACCAAAACCCTCAGATCCACCGGAGCCGCCGGCAGTGCCGTAATAATCGTATTGGGATCTCTTGTTTGGGTCAGAAAGGGTCTGGTAAGCTTCGTTTATTTCTTTGAATTTTTCTTCGGAGCCTTTTGCTTTATTAACGTCGGGGTGATGCTCGCGCGCCAGCTTGCGATAAGCTTTTTTTATCTCGTCAGCCGAAGAGCTTTTAGAGACTCCAAGTACTTCATAGTAGTCCCTTTTTGCCATTTATTTTTTGTCGTCTTTGATCTCGGCGTCGGCATCTACTGTTTTTCCGTCCGGCCCGCTTCCTTCACCGGCTCCCTGGTTTGGTGGAGGGGTCTGGTCTTTGTAGAGCTTTTCTGATACGGCAAAAATCTCTTTTTGCAGGTTTTCCTGGGCTTTCTTTATGGTTTCCAGCTCTTTGCCTTCGAGCGCTTTTCTGACTTCAGCAATGGCTTTTTCTACTTTTTCTTTTTCAGCCGCTGCAATTTTATCTCCAGCGTCTTTGATGGTCTTTTCGGCGGTGTAAGCCAGGCCGTCAGCCTGGTTTCTGGTGTCGATTTCTTCTTTTTTCTTTTTGTCTTCACCAGAATGAGCTTCTGCTTCTTTTTGCATTTTTTCGATCTCCGCTTTTGACAAGCCAGAAGAAGCGGTGATGGTAATTTTCTGCTCCTTGTTTGTGCCTTTATCTTTGGCTTTAACATTTAAGATACCGTTGGCATCAATATCAAAAGTGACTTCTACTTGCGGGACGCCGCGTGGGGCAGGGGGAATACCGTCTAAATGGAAACGACCCAGGGATCGGTTATCAGCGGCCAGGGAGCGCTCTCCCTGGAGTACATGGACTTCTACAGACGACTGGCTGTCTGCCGCGGTTGAAAAGACCTGGCTTTTTGAAGTCGGAATAGTGGTGTTTTTCTCAATTAACTGAGTCATAACTCCGCCAAGAGTTTCAATCCCAAGACTCAAAGGGGTAACATCAAGCAAAACCATTTCCTTAACTTCTCCGGCTAGTACCCCGCCTTGCAGGGCCGCACCAATTGCCACGACTTCATCGGGATTGACCCCCTTATGAGGTTCTTTGCCAAAGAAGTTTTTTACCGCTTCCTGCACTTTGGGCATGCGGGTTTGTCCGCCAACCAGGATAATTTCATTGATCTCGTTGGCTTTAAGCCCGGCGTCAGTTAATGCCTGTTGGCATGGCTTTAAGCTTCGTTCAATTAAATCATTGACCATTTGTTCATATTTGGCCCGGGTTAACTTTTTTACTAAATGTTTCGGCCCGTTTTGGTCCGCGGTAATAAACGGCAGGTTTATTTCTGTTTCAGAAACAGTGGAAAGTTCACATTTAGCTTTTTCAGCAGCTTCTTTTAATCTCTGTGTAGCCATGCGGTCTTTGGATAGGTCAACACCCTGTTCTTTTTTAAATTCATCAGCCAGCCAGTGGATAATTTTCTGGTCAAAATCGTCACCGCCAAGGTGGGTATCGCCGTTAGTCGCCTTAACCTCAAAAACACCGTCGCCAATATCCAGGATTGAAATATCAAAGGTGCCTCCGCCAAGGTCGTAAATGGCGATCTTCTCGTTTTTCTTTTTGTCTAGTCCATAGGCCAGAGCTGCGGCCGTTGGTTCATTTATAATTCTAACGACGTCAAGCCCGGCAATAGTTCCAGCATCTTTAGTTGCTTGTCTCTGGCTGTCGTTAAAATAGGCGGGAACCGTGATAACTGCTTTTTTTACCGGCCCTCCAAGATATTCGTCTGCTGATTGTTTCATTTTTTGTAAAATCATGGCAGAAACTTCGGGTGGGGTATATGATTTGTCGTCAATTTTAATGCGGGCTTCGCCTTTGTCCCCTTCAAAAACCTGAAAAGGGACATATTTTAATTCTTGTTGGATTTCGTTGTGTCTTCTACCCATAAATCGTTTAACAGAAGAAACGGTATGCTCCGGATTGGTAATGGCCTGTCTTTTGGCAACCTGGCCAACTGCCCTGCCCCCGTCTTTTAAAAAAGAGACTACCGACGGGGTAGTACGGCCCCCTTCAGAGTTTGGGATTACAGTTGATTCGCCTCCTACCATCACTGCCACACAGCTATTGGTTGTCCCTAAATCGATCCCGATTATTTTTTCATGTACCATTTTATTCTTCCCCCTTTTTACTTACTATGACCATTGATGGCCTGATAACTCGACCATTAAGAAGATACCCTTTCTGCATCTCCTCGATAATTATGCCTTCCGGACCATCATGCTCCTTTTGCAAAATTGCTTCATGTGCATGTGCATCATAAGGCATATTTAAGGCCTCAATTTCAACTACACCGTGTTTTTTAAGTGCATCTATAAATTGTTTTTTGACTAAAGATAAACCCTTGATCATTTCCTCGCCTGACTGGCCTTTGGCTGCCGCGTCAATAGCGCGGCCAAAGCCATCTAAAATTGGCAACAGTTCTATAATTAAACCCGCATTGGCAAACTGGGCAAATTGTTCTTTGTCCTGGTTAGAGCGTTTTTTGTAATTGTCAAAATCAGCCAAGGCTCTTAATAGCCGGTTTTTTTGTTCTGCCAGTTGTTCTTTTAATCCTTCAGCTTCTGACGTTTGTCTGGATGTATCTTGTTCTTTTTTCTTAGTCATTAATATTTTCCTGATAGGATTATTGAAAGCTCTTTGGCTACATAAGCAACCAGGGAAGTCGCTTTGCTGTAATACATGCGGGTGGGGCCAATAATGCTAATGCCACCCACAGGCTCGTTGTCTATTTCGTACGAAGCAGTGACGATGCTGCATTCTTTTACCTCTTTACATTTATTTTCAGAACCGATATGCACCGTGATTGTGTCTTCATCTTGTGAATATTCTTCTATCAATTCTGCCAGCATTTCTTCTTCCTCAAGCAGGGAAAGTATTTTTTCCATTTGGGTCAGATTGCGGAACTCCGGTTGGTGGAGCAGGGCAGTTGCTCCGGAAGAAAAAACACGATGTCGCGCGCCATGATTTACAACTATAGCCGTATAATCCAGGGCATGGGAAAGTAATTTTGCTGTCTGGTGCAGGACATAGTCCGGGCTATCACCGGGTGAATTATAAGTGTTTTTAACCAGTTCGGCCTCGCGCTGAGAAGGCCGGATTGCTTTCATCAAGTGGTCAACGTAGAAGCGATAGCCGCGGTCTGTCGGGATGCGGCCGGCGGAAGTATGCGGTTGGGTAATATAGCCTTCTTCTTCCAGGTCGGCCATTTCATTGCGAATGGTGGCGGGAGAAAGATCTGGCAGATAATTTTTGGACAGATGACGCGAACCTACCGGTTCGGCAGAAGATTGGTAATCTTTGACGATGGCATTAAGTATCTTTTGCTTTCTTTCGTTCAAATCCTGGGTTGTCATAATTTTAGCACTCTCACTCTTAGAGTGCCAATTATAACATTTCCACAGGGGCAATGTCAACAGGCGGGATAACCTGGGATCTGCTCAGACAAACCGGGCAAAAACTTCGTTAGCCAGATAAAGGCCTTGCCTGGTTAACTTTATATGTAAATTTTCCCTGATCAGTAGGCCGGATTCTATAAGTTCAGCCAGCTCTTTTTCAAAGCCAGTCAATTTTTCAACTTCCAATCCGTCGAGGAGGCGCAGGCCCATAAAAATAGTTTCACTTTGATCAGGGACAATGGGTGAGGGTTGAGGGGCGAAGGACGAGTTAAGATATTTTTCTATGCAGTTAGGATTCGACCATCTCTTGCCGTTAACATGAGAATGAGCTCCGGCTCCAATACCGATATAGTTACCATTTTTCCAATAAACAATATTATGCCGACATTCAAACCCGGGCTTAGCAAAATTCGAAATTTCGTAGTGCTTATATCCAGAACCAGCCAATGTTTCAATCGTATGTTCATACATGGTTAGTTCGGTATCCTCATCTGGGAATAAGTAATCAGTGACGTGTAGCGAGAGGGGGGTGCCTTGCTCGATTTGTAAATTATAAGTAGAGAGATGCTCCGGCTTAAGAGAAAGCGCGGTTTGTAAATCCTTTTTCCATTGGTCTAATGTTTGCTCGGGCAGGGCGAAGATCATGTCCAGGTTTATATTTTCGAAACCGACTGAACGGGCGTCATCGTAAAAGCGAAGATTAGCCTCGGAGTTGTGGATGCGGCCCAAGGCTTTGAGCTGTTGATCGTTAAAAGATTGTGCGCCGATTGAGAGGCGGTTTATGCCGAGTCGGCGGAGTTCCTTGAGTTTAGATTTGTCAGCGGTGCCGGGGTTGGCCTCGACAGAGATTTCGAAATTTCCAATGTCTAATTTCCAATGTCCAATTATGGGAGAGATTATTTTATCAAAATATTTTGGTTCTAGTAATGTCGGGGTGCCGCCGCCGAGATAGATTGTGGCTGGTGGAAGGTAGAATGTGGGAGGGAGGGAAGCCAATTCATGAATCAGCGCCTCCACATACCCGTCAATCAGCTCTTCTTTGCCGGCAGAGGAGACGAAGTCGCAATAATTGCATTTCTTTTTGCAGAAGGGAATGTGGATATAGAGGGAGGTCATTTGTTTAAGCGCAGGACTGCCAGAAAGGCTTCTTGCGGGATATCGACTTTACCGATGCGCTTCATTTTCTTTTTACCCTCTTTTTGCTTTTCCAGAAGTTTACGCTTGCGAGAGACGTCTCCTCCGTAACATTTGGCTAAAACATCCTTTCTCTTGGCCGTAACCGTTTCGCGAGCGATAACCTTGCTGCCAACAGCTGCCTGGATAGGGATGGAGAACATCTGCCTGGGAATCTCCTCGACCAGGCGCTCGCAAAGTTTTCTGCCGTAATATTGCGCGCGGTCGCGGTGGACAATAAAAGACAGAGCGTCAACGGGTTCCTGGTTGATCAAGATGTCGAGCTTAACCAGATCGGAGGCCTTATAACCAATCTGTTCATAATCCATGGACGCATAACCGCGTGACACAGATTTTAAAAGATCGTGGAATTCAATAATAACTTCTGAGAGGGGCATTTCATAAGTGATAATGGCCCTTTTCTGATCAATATATTCAAGATTGATAAAATTGCCGCGTTTGTCTGTGGCCAGCTGCATAATTGCGCCAACATACTCCGACGGCGTAAAAATGCTGACTTTAAAATATGGTTCTTCTATCGAAGCGACAGTTGAAGCATCGGGGAATTTGGTCGGATTATCTATCTGAATTGATTTTTTATTGTTTAAATTAATTTTATAAATGACATTGGGAGTCGTGGCAATTAGGCCCAGGTTGAATTCCCTGGCCAGGCGCTGCTGCGTGATCTCCATATGGAGCAGGCCCAAAAAACCGCAGCGGAAACCAAAACCCAGGGCGGCTGAAGTTTCTGCCTCGTAAAACAAGGCGGCATCGTTGAGCTGCAGTTTTTCTAAAGCTTCTTTGAGGGCTTCGTATTCTTCCCCATTGATTGGATAGAATCCGCAAAAAACCATGGGTTTGATTGGACGGTAGCCTGCCAGGGCTTTTTGCGCCCCTTGTGTCACAGTGGTAATTGTATCGCCGACGTGTGCATCGGCGATATTTTTTATATTGGCAATCAGATAACCGACTTCGCCGCTTTCCAGAGCAGTTTTGGGGATCAGGCTCAAACAAAACGTGCCGATCTCCAGGGCCTCAAATTTTTTACCGGTGCCCATAAAGAGGATGTTGTCACCGGTGTTTAGCCTGCCGTTAACAACTTTGATGTAAACAATAACCCCGCGATAAGTATCGTAATGCGAATCAAAAATCAGGGCTTGCAAAGGTTTGTTTTCATCCCCTTGCGGAGGCGGAACTTTATCTATGATCGCTTTGAGTATCTCTTCAATCCCGGTCCCTTCTTTGGCCGAAGCGAGGAGGATTTCATTTTCTGCAAATCCTAGCGTATGCATTAATTCTTCTTTTGCCATCTGGACTTCCGCGCCCGGCAGATCGATTTTATTAATTACCGGGATGATCTTTAAATTGTTAGCCAGTGCCAGGTTGGTGTTGGCCAGGGTTTGGGCTTCTATCCCCTGGGTTGCGTCAACGATGAGAAGTGCCCCTTCGCAAGCAGCCAGGGACCTTGAAACCTCATAAGAAAAATCAACGTGTCCCGGTGTGTCAATCAAATTTAAGATGTAACCCTTGTATTTCATGCGGATCGCCTGGGATTTGATGGTGATGCCGCGCTCCCTTTCCAACTCCATAGAGTCTAAAACCTGCTCTCTCATGTTCCTTTTATCAATCGTCCGGGTATATTCAAGCAGGCGGTCAGCCAGGGTAGATTTACCATGGTCAATGTGGGCGATTATGGAAAAATTGCGGATTTTTGACTGCATATTCCTTACTATTGTAGCAGGTTGACACTCTTGTCGTAAAGAGCGATAATAATCTCCAAATGGGAAACTATTCTAGTAACGAAAATAGGGTGATGTGGCACGCGCACAAAATCCTTCATTTTTTGATTGTATTTTGGGTTTTGATGTTGGGGTTTTCCGTTAGAGCCATGGTTGATATCGGTGATATTGGGGTAGGAGCCAGAACTTTGGCTAAGGGTAAGGCTTATGTTGCTGACGCGGGGGATGCTTCTTCAATTTTTACTAACCCTGCCGGGTTAGCTTTAATTTCTGATTTAAATATTTTAAGCATGAGCGGGACAATCCTTACTGACGTAAATTATTTGTTGTTTGGGGTGGCGGATTCTTCTCCCATGGGGCAGATTGGCTTTGGTTATGTTAATGCTTCTATCGGTGGTATCCCGGTGACGGAGATAACTGGGACAGGCTCAACCGCCGCTGTTGTCCAGAGCGGCACTACAGATTATAGTTCAAGTATAATTTCCTTTTCTTATGCTACTAAATTGAGTAGATTCTTTCGCGGTAATGGAGAAGACATATATTTTGGGGCGAAGCTGAAGTACTTCTTGCAGGGATTTACCGGTGGTGGGGATGCTTTATATAATGCGTTGGGCACAGGCATGGACGCGGATCTTGGCTTGATGTGGAAAGTAAAACCTTGGGCAACCTTGGGGTTAGCTTTGAATAATTGTATGCCGAGCAGTCTTGGCGGCAGATTTATCTGGCAGAAAAATGACGAAACAGAATCCATTCCGCTGGCCACGCGTTTGGGCGGAGCTTTTAAAATCCTGGGGAAGGAACAGGAGGCGATACGTCAACACGCTACCCAGAGACTTGATTTGCTGTTTGACTATGGAAGCGTACAAAGCACTAACCGCCCGGCAGCGATGAACATTGGCCTGGAGTATTGGCCCATGGATATTTTAGCCCTGAGGTGCGGGATTGACCAGAAACCAAAAGCAAGTGAAGCGGGGATAGGGGCGGATAATAATCTAACAGCCGGGGTGGGAATAAAATTTAATGGGTTTTCTTTTGATTATGCTTTTCATCAATTTGGCGAATTATCAGAAAACGCGACGCACTTTTTTTCGATTGGCTTTGTAGGACCGTCCATAGACGGTAAATATGCCAAGAAGAACTGGTGGCGGGGAATTTTGCCTTTTCCTGAGGTCGCGCCAAAGCCGATTCTTAAGAGTTTTAAAGATCTTAGTGAGGATTACTGGGCTAAAAAGCCTATCGAATATCTGGCAACTCTGGGGATAATGGGCGGGTACCCCGATCAAACTTTTCGTCCCAATAAATTAGTTACAAGAGGAGAATTGGCCGCGCTCCTGGTTAAAGCCAAAGGATTTGATGTTGGTGAGGTTGAGGTTCTCGAGTTTTCGGATGTTAACGTTAAGGAATGGATAGCGCCTTATGTAACTTTGGCAATCGAGAATAAATATATGCAAGGTTTCTCGGACAAGTCTTTTAAGCCGCAAAAGAATATAACTCATGCTGAAGCAGCTGGTATTTTTGCCAGGTTTGCGGGGCTTTATGTTAAGTCCCAGGTAACAAATGATGTTTATAAAGACGTACCCAGGTCACACTGGGCGGCTCCGGAAATTGCCGCCTGTAAATTGGCTGGATTTTATGAATATGTGGAGGGAGACGAGTTAAACCAAAAGGAGTTTTTGACCCGGGCAGAAGTTGCTGAAATACTTTCTAAGACCCCGTCGGTTAAGTCGAGAATTAAGGAGCTTATTTCAGGTGAAAAGTAAAGAATGAGCTGCCTTTTTTGCAAGATTATTGCCAATGAAATTCCCGCTTCAAAAGTTTATGAGGATGTTGGAGTCCTGGCTTTCAATGACATTGCTCCTCAGGCGCCGGTGCACATTTTGGTTATTCCCAAAAAGCATGTTGATACTGTTGACGAGCTGATCGAGATGAGTGTAATTAGTGATCTCTTTGCTGTGATGAAGAAGTTGGCGGCGGAGTTGGGCATTGATAAGAGCGGTTATCGAATTGTGATTAATCACGGGCAAGATGCCGGACAAGCTGTTCCTCATTTACATTTTCATCTTTTGGGTGGGCGAAAATTAGCCTGGCCACCGGGATAGGGGTTAGGCGGCAAGTTCATAAGTGCGCTTGATAGGAGCGGGGATCTCATCTTTATCTTTGCGCCTTCTTAATTTCTCAATTGTTTCTAGGGCACCAAGCAGAATCTCCTGGCTATAGTTTTTTCTTCCTTGAGCCATGAGTGAAATGTTGGCCAGCACAATTAAGAGGCTGATATAATCATGAACACCTTCGACGTTCTCGGCAGCTTGTTCAATCGCTTTTACTAGGCGTGAAAATTCACCTTTCTCTTCTAATGCTTTCAGTACAGCATCAAACTTTGCCAGCTCAGCGCCAACTTGTTGAATAACTTTACCGATAACCAGCATGGCTTCAGGCACAGTGGTCTTTGTCGGTGAAGTTATGGCAATCTCTTTGTCCAGAGCGCGGGTGAAGCCCACCCCTCTGTTGGCCTGACGGTCGAGAACTGCCAAAACACGGCGCATGACACTGGTTTGCCGTGATTCTGTTGATTGTTGCGGTTCTTCAAGAGCCAACCTGACGTTTTGGATCCTTTTGTCGTTAATTCCGGTGAAACCAGCCGAGATGGCAAAGTGGTTGCCAACTCGTTCAAGAATCTCTTTGGGTATTAAGAGATGCGTAGCTGCGGCATCACTAATGAGCTTACGTAGCACTTCACGTTTTGCGTAGTTTGGTTTTTCCCGCCTGACTTGATTTGCCTGCATTGACGGGCGGTAACTTTGACCAAGCCTTGATCCGATAGGGGGTCTGAGTTTTTGTTGACCAGGTTGTCTGTGATTGACTCTTAGATGTCTGGGAGCCTGCTTAGGTGTGCTAATCATGATGGCCTGCTGGGCTTGGCGAACGAGTGCGATGAATTGCTCTGCTTTGGCTGGAGTTAAAGGTGTCTTGGTGAATTCCGCATGATTTGCGGCAGCCAATGATTCTGCTATTGCCACTAATGTTTGCGGTGTTGCTTTGGTTCTTTGAACTGCTTCAATTTGTGGAATTGGTTTTGCCCTATCAAATAAACTTTGAACAGTCTGGGCTAATATTCTTCGGCCGAGTTTTGAGGCAGGCTTTGGCCCGGCCAGGGTTTGTTCTAAGTGCGCGTGGATTTTTTCTAGAACAGGGATTGCGACCTGTGGCGCTTGTTGTAAAATAATCTTTGCGATTCCAAGCCTTGCCTCTGCTTGGATGTTTGCTACGGAGTTTTGGTTGGGCTTTGGTGTGCTGATTAGTGCGTTAATAATTTCTTTAATAACAGGCTCAGCAATTTTGCCCTCAGCCGACTCAATCCTGGCTAAAACAGGCAGAACCCTTTGGCCGAAATCTTGTAATATATTAGCGATAACCTCTGCTTGTGACAGCATCTTTCCCTGATTTATCGGCAAATTTAACTCTTGAGCAATATCATCCGGTGGGGTAGCAATTAAGCGAAAAATTTCGGATATTATTGGTTCGGCTTTTGGTTCGGCTGTTTGGTTGATTGTTTCTGCTTTAACAGAAGGACAGACTGGTCTGGCCAGTTCAATTACGGGCGCCAGGTTGGGTTTTACGACCGGGCTCTTTGTTGTTTTTCCCTGAGGGATAAAATTAGATTGGCGGGCTGTAACTGTTTGACTTGGCAACATTCTTCTTAAGATCGGTTCTAATGGGACAACCTTCTCTGGAATACCGGCGACTATTGTTTCGGTGCCTTGTGAAACTACTTTGGTTAAGAGCTCCAAAATTCTGGTTGTGTCATCCGGGTTTTCTTCTATTTTCTGTGTTGCTATTTTAACGAATTGAGCGGCAACTCTTTCCGGCTCAATTTTCTTGTGATTAGGAGCAGCTGTTGTTTCTTTAGGCTGAGTGATAATTTCTGAGATGATACCTGCGATTTCAGGTGTGGCTTCTGGTGTTTTTGCGATAAGAGTCAGGGCTGCCTCAAGGAGGACTGGTAGCATTTTTCCAGGATCGGCCAGAATTAGATCTTTGGCAATTGAGTTTGTTTCTTCCGCCACTTTTATTCTGCCGATAATTTCTATGCGCACAATATTGCCGTTCTTGTCGTAAATTATTTTACAAATGATTCTTCCCGGTCCCGAAGAACTTTGAGATTCTGTGGTTGTCGCAACAACCTCGTTTGAGTTCTCGTCCGATCCATGTGCTTTATCGTTTTCTGTACGGGCTTGTTGTTGATTTGGTTTTACCTTGTAGAGTTCTCCGAATACGGATCTGGAGAACCCATCGTTAAGTCGTTCAACCTCGCGCTCCATATTTTCGGCAGCCTTTTTTATGGCGTCATGAAGTAAGTTGCCTCTTTGCATATGGCTAATAATTTCTGTTATGAATCTTTCTGCTATATATGCGGAAAGAAGACGGCCACTTAGTGATGCTCTGACCGAGGTGCTGGACATTCTGGTGTTTTGCCAGAGTGTTTCTCCGAGAGTTGTGATTGATGGGTTTGTTCTTTCGACTGTCGCACAATCAATAGATTGAGAAAAACGATGGACCTGTGGATTTGAATGAATAACACGGCCAGCCAAAACCTGTTGCCTTAGCAATTCTTCTCTGTTTGCGGGGGCGGGTGCTTCTCCTCGTGACGTGAGCTGTTCTCTTAGGTTGAGTAATTCTCTCTCTGCGTTGTTAAGTGTCAATCTCTCGCTTTCAGTTAAAGAGGCTTTCTCTCTGAGTTCTCTAATCTGACCCTCTAATTCTCCTATGCGGGAGATAATATTGTCTCTGGTTTCTGGAATAGTCCTTTCCGACCTATTATCGTTTTGTCTAGATGGGTGAGGCTGTTGCCTGGAAGACCTTGGCTGCCCTGGGAGTCTCGGATAGGGAGTTTTATTTTTAATAATTACAGGTTGTCCACCTAGTGGTGTCATGCTTTTTCCTCTGTATATATATCGCCACTTTATGCTAAAAATTTCACATTATTTATGTTTTAATATATAATGATACGAAATGGAGATTTTAGTCGCGACAACGAATAAGCATAAATTGGGGGAAATCCGACGGATATTAAAGGGGGCTAGGGTTCGGGGGTTGGCGATTAGGGTGAGGGAAGATGGCAAAACTTTCGAAGCCAATGCGGTAAAAAAAGCCCGAGCAGGAGCGAAAAAAACAGGCAAAATCACGATTGCAGACGATTCAGGATTGATGGTGGATTGTTTGGGCGGAAGGCCGGGGGTGAGGTCCGCGAGGTTTGCGAATCCGCCGACGTCGGAGAATTTATGCAATAAACTACTGAAAGTAATGAGTAATGAGCAATGCGTAGCGAGAAGGGCCAGATTCGCATGCGCGATAGCGATTGTTTATCCTTCTGGAAAAGTTAAAGTTGTTAAAGGAATCTGTCGCGGAAAAATTATTCATGAGATGAGAGGGAAAGGTGGTTTTGGTTATGATCCGGTGTTTGTCCCGCTGGGTTATAAAAAAACCTTTGCGGAAATGAAGCCGGCAATGAAAAATCGCATCAGTCATCGCGCAAAGGCATTGCGTATATTAAAATATGTTGTATAATAAATTTAATATGCGCCCGTAGCTCAATGGATAGAGCGTCTGGCTTCGAACCAGCAGGCTGGAGGTTCGAGTCCTCTCGGGCGCAATTTTAAAGTTTCTTTGGCGAGAAAGGAAAATACGTATGAAGCATGTAAAATTCAACGGGAAAATATTAATTATCGGTTGCGGCTCGGTTTCTCAATGCGCTATTCCTCTGGTGGTTGAATTGATCGATGTCCCGCCGCAAAATGTCACCATCATGGATTTTGTCGATAACCGCCGTCGGGTACAAAGTACTTTGGCTAAGGGCGCCAAATATGTCGATAATAAAATAACCAAAGATAATTACACCGCTTTATTAAAACAATACGTGGGTAAAGGAGATTTAATTATTGACTTGGCCTGGAATATTGAATGCAGCGCCATGCTCCAGTGGTGTCGTGATAACGGAGTTTTGTATGTCAATACTTCTGTGGAAGAGTGGAACCCTTACAAAGACAGCGAGCGCAATGACCCGACCAGATACACTTTGTATACCAGGCATATGGACCTGCGCGCTGTAATTGATAAATGGCCGGACAATAATGGAGCAACCGCTATCTGTGACCACGGAGCTAACCCTGGGCTGGTTTCGCATTTTACTAAACACGCGCTTACTGATATTGCCAATAAGATCTTACAGGAAAAGCCCAAAGATCCGCGCAAAAAAGAGCTGGAAAGAGCTTTGTCTGAAAAGACTTTTAATAAACTAGCCCAGTTGACCGGGACCAAAGTAATCCATATTTCAGAGCGCGACACCCAGATCACTGATAAGCCAAAACAATTTAATGAGTTTGTTAATACCTGGAGTATTGAAGGGTTTTACGAAGAAGGGGTGGCACCCGCAGAATTAGGGTGGGGTACGCATGAGCGCGATATTCCCAAGGGCGCATATTTCCACAAAGTCGGGCCCAAGAATCAAATTTGCCTGGACTCGATTGGCATGCGGACCTGGGTGCGTTCCTGGGTGCCGTGCGGAGAAATTACCGGCATGGTTATCCGCCATGGGGAAGCTTTTAGTATTTCCGATCGCCTGACCGTGTGGGAAGGGGACAAGGTTGAATACCGGCCAACAGTACATTATGCTTATTGCCCGTCTGATGTGGCTATTAATTCTTTGCATGAGCTGGAGATGCGGCAATTCCACCTTCAGGAAAAACAGAGAATTATGAATGACGAAATTATTGATGGCCGCGATGAATTAGGCGTACTGCTAATGGGCCATGATTTTAACGCCTGGTGGTGTGGCTCACTGCTTGATATTCACACTGCGCGTAAATTGGTTCCCGGACAGCAGGCAACCACGATGCAGGTGGCTGTTTCTGTCGTCGCCGCCTCCATCTGGATGATCAAAAACCCCCAAAAGGGTTTTAGGCTGCCTGACGATATTGACTACGAAGAAATATTAAAAATCTCCATGCCGTATATTAGTCCATTTGTTTCCAAAGCCGAAGATTGGACACCGCTAAAAAATCTCAATACAAAGTTTACCAAGTTTGATTTTGGCCGACCCAAAGAAGAAGATGTTTGGCAGTTTACGACTTTTCTTATTGACCCAAAATATAAGGCGCATATAGAAGCATGAGAGGCAACGCGGAAAAAAATATCAGGGCCGCGATAAAAAAACATGGCTCCCCGTTAATGTTAATTAGCCGCGATGCCTTGCGCCAGCAATTTGACCGCTTTAACCGCTATCTTTCAAATGTTACCCCGTATTATGCCATTAAAGCCAATCCTTACCCTGAAATTATCAAGACTTTTGTAAAGTTGGGGTCGGGGTTTGACGTGGCCAGCGCCAATGAAATGAAATTGGTTTTATCCCTCGGGGCTGACCCGAAGAAAGTGATCTTTGCCAATACCATTAAAACCCTGGAAGATATTACTTATGCCTATAAACAGGGTGTTAAATTTATGACTTTTGATAATGAGCCGGAGCTTTATAAAATTGCCAGGGGTTGTCCTGGGGCCAGGGTTTTGGTCCGCATTAAAGTGGAAAATGTCGGCAGTACTGTCGAGCTTTCTCTAAAATTTGGCGCTGATCCTGACCAGGCCATCTTTCTTTTGAAAAAAGCCAAGTCTTTGGGCCTGCACCCGGCCGGAGTGGCTTTTCACGTCGGCTCACAATGCGTTAATGTAGAAAATTATGTTAAGGCGCTGGATATTGCAGCCTCGATTTTTAATGGGGCCAAGCAGATAGGGCTGGAGCTTGACACGCTGGATATTGGCGGCGGGTTTCCTATCCGTCACTTTGATAGTGATGGTCATATTTCTTTCCAGGAAATAGCCGGTTATATAAAGAAAAAAGCCAGGCGTCTTTTTGATAAAAAAGTCAAGTTTATTGCCGAGCCGGGCCGTTTTTTTGCCGGCCCTTCAGGTACCCTGGTGACCCAGGTAGTTGGCCGTACTTTTCGCAACAATCGTAATTACTATTATTTGAATGATGGTGTGTATGCTGATTTTTCAGGTATTGTGTTTGATCATTGCCGTTATGAATATAAAACTTTACGCCGCGGCCAGAAATTTTTGAGCACTTTAGCCGGGCCGACCTGCGATTCTTTTGACACGATTTCTTTGAACGAAGATTTGCCGGAACTGGAAGTCGGTAATATTGTTTATGTGAAAAATATTGGGGCTTATTCCTGTGCCAGTGCGGTCCCGGGTTTTAACGGGTTTCCTCCCGCGAAAATAATAATGGTGGGAGTGATGAAAAAGTCAGGGAACAGGGCGTCTG
>METP01000042.1 GCA_001771365.1 candidate division WOR-1 bacterium RIFCSPLOWO2_02_FULL_46_20
GGGCTCTAAAACAAGATGTCGCGGAGGTAAAAACCGATCTTGCTAAAGTAAAGGAAAAAGTTGACAAGATTGATCGAACCCTGGAGGAACATGCGCGTTTGCCCGCCCATGTCAGTGTTTGAAATGCGCGAGAGAACCATGAAAACTTTTAAATGAGAAAGTTTTTAATATTTTTAGTTTTAGCGGGGTGGCTTTTCTGCGGCATCCCGGCCCACGCCGCCGATTATTATGTCGCCACAACCGGTGACAACGCTAACGACGGTTTATCTTCTGGAACCGCCTGGAAGACAATAACCTGGGCGGCGACCCAGGCGGCGAGCGCCTCGACTATCAACGTGGCGGCGGGGACGTATAACGCGGCGGCGGGCGAAGTTTTTCCGATCAGGTTAAGTCCCAACCGTAATCTGTTGAGCACTACCACACGATTAGCGACAATTGACGCCGGGTCGGCGCAACCAATTACTTTAGAGGCCAACTCAACCCTTGAAGGCTTTACGGTTAAAACTACCGGCGCCAGTTTATATGTGGTAACCTCTGTCGGCGGCTGTCGGGTGGTGAACAATTTAATTTCCACCGCCTACGGAGGAGTAAACGCCTTTGGGACAACAGAGATTTTAACGAACACAGTCACTTGCACTGCTTCTGCGGCGAATGTCTATCTGGTTGTGGTGCGGGCCGCGGCTGACGGAAGTTTGATCCAGGGCAACAATATCTGGGCGAATTTCACCGGGGGTTATGGGGTATGGTTAGACACCAGCGCCGACAACGTAATCGTAGATGGAAACACGATTGAAACCAGCGTCTATGGAGTATATGCCAAAGCCACTAATACAGGCTATTTAATCAAGAACAATACGATCATCGGGTCATCGAACGAGGCAACTTACGGCATTGACCTTGTTACCAATATTAGGAACGGGAAGATAACCACTAACGAAGTGCGGGGCTTTAATTTTGGCCTGTATTTGAGTATTGATACCGGATATGTCGTGACGGCTGAGAGCAATACTCTGGTTAACAATACTTATGGCGTATATTGTCCCGACACGGGAACCAGGACGATCAAGAATAACATTATCACGGGGACGGCAACGCTGGGGAGTTATGTCGCCGATACATACGGAATATTCAGAAGCGCCGGGACTGTTACCTCCAGTTATAATGATATTTGGAATTGTAGCTATCCTTACTCTGGAACAGTCACTGTCAGTAATGACATAACAAAATACCCCAGGTTTATGAATCCCGCGGCGAATAACTATCGGATTGGGACAGATTCGCCCTGCGCGGCGGCAGGGGTGGGAGGGGTTCATCAAGGAATGTACGCGCCATCTGGGACATCAAGTATAACCGCAGAAGGGTGGGTGGATGATAATGGCAATGACAGTAATCCCGGTACAGAAGCGAGTCCCTGGAAAACAATTACCAAGGCCTTGGTCTCGGCAGAAGGGACAATTCATGTTCAAGCGGGGACATATAATGCCGGGAATGGAGAGACTTTTCCACTAACTTTGGCGGAAGACCAATATTTGACATCTGCTGCTTCTCCCACGACTTCAGCGACGATCGATGCGGGTTCATCACGGCCGATTATCCTCGGGCAGCAGACGACCCTTGAAGGTTTCACCGTCAAAACCACAGCGGCTGCCGCTTACGCGGCAACCATCTACCCTGGTAGTAGGGTGGTGAGCAACCAGATTTCCCACGCTTACGGAGGAATAGATCTGCAAGGGTCGGCAGAAGTCTTAACAAACATTATAACTTGTACCGCTGGCACAACTGGGATTACAGTGCGGGACGCGGCCGATAACAGTACAATCAGGGGTAATAATATTTGGTCAAAGTTAGGGACCAGCTATGGAGTATATTTAGCTGGTTCGGCCGACAACATAACCATTGACGGAAACACGATTGAAACCAATGTTCATGGGATATATCTATTAAGCGTTAATAACGGGTATCTAATCAAGAATAATACAGTCATAGGGCCAGCGAGCGGGACAACTTACGGCATTAACCTTGTCGCAAATGTTAGGAACGGGAAGATAACCACTAACGAAGTGCGGGGTTTTACTTATGGCTTTTATTTGCTGATTAATTCCGGATATATCACGACGGTTGAGAGTAACACGATCGTTAATAACACTTATGGCGTATATGATGGTGATGGCGCGGGCACGGGAAAAAAAACTATCAATAATAATATTATCACTGGGACGGCAACGCTGGGGAGTTATGTTGCCGGTACATACGGAATAGTCCAAGGCGCCGGGACTGTTACCTCCAGTTATAACGATATCTGGAATGTTGCAGTTCCTTACTCTGGAACAGTCACTGTCAGTAATGACATAACAAAATACCCCAGGTTTATGAATCCCGCGGCGAATAATTTTCGGATTGGGACAGATTCGCCCTGCGCGGCGGCAGGGGTGGGAGGGGTTCATCAAGGAATGTACGCGCCATCGGGGACATCAGGGACAACTTCGGAGGCGTGGGTAGATGACGATGGCAGTGACAGTAACCCTGGAACACAGGCGAGTCCTTGGAAAACAATAACTAAAGGCTTAGCCTCGGCAGAAGGGACAATTCACGTTAAAGCGGGGACGTATAATGCTGGGAATGGAGAGACTTTTCCGCTAACTTTGGCGGAGGACCAGTCTTTAACGGCTGAAGCCGCGGCCAGCGCGGTTATTATTAGCGGTGAAGCGACTAAGGCGGTGCAGATGGGGCCGAATACGACGCTTGAAGGGTTTACCATAAAAACCACGGGGTCTTATTACCCGGTAACCTCCTACGCAAGGAATAGGGTGGTGAATAATTATATTTCCCACACTTACGGAGGAATAGATCTGCAAGGGTCGGCAGAAGTATTAACGAACATTATAACTTGTACCGCTGGCACAACTGGGATTATCGTGCGGGACGCGGCCGATAACAGTACAATCAGGGGTAATAATATTTGGTCAAAGTTAGGGACCAGCTATGGAGTATATTTAGCGACTACGGCTGACAACGTAACCGTAAACGGAAACACGATTGAAACCAATGTTCATGGGATATATTTAGAGGAGAATAACGCTGGTTATTTGCTAACGAATAATCTGATCATCGGGCCGGCGAGCGGGACAACTTACGGGATTAATCTTTCCGGTACCCGAAGCGGCAAAATAAGCACCAACGAAGTGCGGGGGTTTGCTTATGGGATCTACGCGAATATTGATGGGGGGCAGGCCGCGACTATTGAGAGCAACACTGTGGTTAAAAATACTGTTGGTCTTTATGCTGTTACTGGAACCGGAACGTCTACGCTAAGAAATAACATTTTCGCTTCAGAGATCGGAGGATACTCCGCGGCTTCGACATATGGGATACAGAAGGTTCTCGGCACGGTTACTTCCACTTATGACGATGTTTACGCCAACGACACCAATTGGTCGCCGACGACGCTCGCCGGTGTCGGAACAATATCGGCTGACGCCTTGTTTGTCGACGCGACAAATAATGATTTTCGGCTTTTAGCCGGCTCTCCGGCCATTGATTCCGGCACGCCGGAGGGAACAAATATGGGACAATATCAGGGGAGTGAAGTTGATGTTGTCGCTCCCGTAGTCACGGTCGAAGCGCCTAATGGCGGAGAGAGCTGGCAGGGGGGATCAATCCAGGGCATAACTTTTTCGGCCACTGATACGTCGGGAATTAAGACCAATTCTTTATCGGTCTATTATTCGATTGACAACGGAACGACTTATCCTTACACAATAACTTCTGACGCGGCGGTTGCGTCGCCGTATTCCTGGCTGGTGCCAAATGTATCAACCACAGAAGCGAAAGTTAGGGTTACCGTCAAAGACAATTCAGCGCAGTATATCCTGGGGACAGATGAGTCAAACGCGAAGTTTACGATAACAGCAGCCTCCCATTTTTACGTTGCTGTCACTAACGGGAATAATTCCTATAACGGTTTAACCACGGAAGTTTTCGGCAGTAACGGCCCCTGGAAAAATATCACCTGGGCGGCGACCCAGGCGGCCAGCGGAGATCTCGTCAATGTGGCGGCAGGCAATTACACCACCAACGAAGGAGAAAGTTTCCCGATCGCTCTCAATGCGGGAGTTCGCCTCCTGAGCACCTCTACCCGTTTGGCGACGATTGACGCGCACGCTAATAATGCCCGGGTAATTAACATGGGGACGACATCGACCGTCGAGGGTTTTGATCTACAAACGGATAGTATCACGCAGTGGCTGATCGTGCCGGTGGCTAACGGGGATGTCATAAACAACAGAATTGAATCCGGCAAGTACGGCATATATTTGAACGGGGCCAATGCCCGGGCTTTGACCAACACCATTACCTGCGGCGCCAGTTCTTATGGGATATACATTGAAGAGACCGGGGATGGCTGTGTGGCGAGAGGCAATGATATCTTTGCCAGGAGCTACGGCATCTATGTTGACGGGAATACTGGAAACTCGGTTGCCGCTGACAATGTGACGATTGATTCAAACACGATTGAAGCGACTACTTATGGAATACTTTTCAACTTCATAAACAACGGCTACCTGGTGACGAACAATATCGTCAAGGGGCCGAACAGCGGCACCACTTATGGGATTGCGTATGGCACGGGTGGAGTTTACGGCGGGACGATCAGCACCAATGAAGCGCGGGGGTTTTACTATGGCGTATATTTAGCTAATGCCTCGGGTTATACGGTAAATGCCTATAATAATACCCTGGTTAAGAATACCTACGGTGTTTATAAAGTAGGTGCGGGGACAGTTAATGTTAAGAACAATATTATTACGTGGACGACGACGTTAGGAGGTTATACTATGGCAAGATATGGAATATACCGGGATAATGGCACGGTTAATTCCAGTTATAACGATATATGGAATGTTACCGATCAATATGTTGGGACGGTAAGCGGGAAGACGGGGGACATATCAAAGTATCCGCGGTTTCTGGATTCTGCCAACAATAACTATGGCATTGGAACCGACTCTCCCTGTGCCACGGCGGGGGAGGGAGGGGTGCGGATGGGGAAACTGGCGCCTGCCGGGACTTCGAGTATTATCGCCGACGGCTGGGTGGATGCCGGCGCCGGCAATGACACAACCGGAGACGGCTCATCGGGCAGTCCCTGGAAAACAATTGGCAAGGCGGTTACTCTGACGGACGGAACAATCCATGCGCGGGCGGGGACCTACGATAGCGCCAATGGGGAAAGTTTTCCTATCGTTCTGGCCGAGGATGTATATTTAAAGTCAGAGGCCTCCCCCAGCACGGGAGCGGTTATTAATGGCGCGACGGTAAGAGCTGTCGATTTAGGGCCGTCAACCACGGTGGAGGGATTTACGATCAAGACGACCACCGGAAACACGGGGGTCTTCGCGTGGGATACGGCATCTATT
>METP01000043.1:0-238 GCA_001771365.1 candidate division WOR-1 bacterium RIFCSPLOWO2_02_FULL_46_20
ACAGTATCCTTATTGGTTAAATATCTCGAAGCCAATACAATTGGCGCGGAAAGAGTAAATTTGCCATCCAACAGCGTGTAGGTTGAAAAATGATCGAGCGGCGCGTAAAAAGCATATTGCATTTCGCCATTATTATCTTCTGGTTTCTGATCATTGCCGGAAATAATCTGCAGATCGCCGGCTGCTGTGATCTGATGAATATTCCAAGGGATATTTGACGGAGTCCCCTTTCCATTCC
>METP01000043.1:346-797 GCA_001771365.1 candidate division WOR-1 bacterium RIFCSPLOWO2_02_FULL_46_20
TGATGATAATCGGCCGGTTGCGGATTTTAATTTCCGTCATGGTAACAGGAGTAATGGTTACCAATTGATCCTGGCCGCCAAACGCGCCGGCAGGAAATTCCAGCTGCGCCCGTTTATATGTAGACCAGGCAGACATTGCCTGATCTTTATCAATTAAACTGCCTATGTAAATATCCTGCGTGGCAATTAAACCCTGGGATTTTAAAAGAACCGTATGTTTGCCGTTCAATCTCGAGACATCCCACCAGGCCAAGCGGCCACTCGCTGCCTTGCCAGAGCTGTAGATAGACTGCCAGTTAGTGCCGTCAAAGTACATCAATTCATAAGCCGCAGGCGCCATGCCGGTGATTTCCACAAAACGCGCTTCAGAGGCTTTAAATTTTAGTCCGAGTTTTAATTTGTCTTCTTTATAGTGCGACTGCACATCTTTGCCGCCGGTTATTTCAACTTT
>METP01000043.1:810-2616 GCA_001771365.1 candidate division WOR-1 bacterium RIFCSPLOWO2_02_FULL_46_20
TCATTATTTACCTGGCCGGTTTTATCTTTTACTGCTACTTCCCATTTATCAATAACAATATTGGGGTTATCAATGGGAGAATCAAGCCACCTGCCCAAGGGGTCTTTATCTAAAAATGTATATTTGAGAGCCGCAGGAAACTTGCAGTTTTGGGCAACCTCATAAGCATCAGCAATTTTTACTTCGCGTTGGCTGGAGAACCCTGTTTCGTTAAAAGTCAGCGGATCGCTCTTAATTAAACCATCTGAAGCCAGCAGATTGGCATCATCTTCAGTTGTCCAGGCCACTCCGCCTGCCAAATCCTCTGCCTCAATATAGCCATGCATACCGGTTGAGCTAAGCGACAAGCGGATATCCGAACCTGCACCGGAAACACTATACACAGGATTATTGACATAAGACAGCAAAGCAAGCAATCCGCCATTGTCTTGCTTGGACCGCCAGTAAGTTTTGCCCAAAGTTTTATCATATCTAACTTGGTTGGCGCCAACAGCGCTGTTCTTTTGGTCCTGTTTTCTTTGAGCAAGCTGTTCTTGATCAAGCTCCCAATATGTGCCATTGGCGGTTGTGCCGGTATATTTTTGCGGGTTGTCTTTCAGTTCCTGGCCTTTGGCTGTTTGAACATTATTAAATTCCGTAATTTCAGAATCCATCAGGGGCCAGTTGAATTCAAAAGGCGGCGGCGGGTTGCCGTCATATTTATAGACCAGGTCAGTAGAAACATTAGCGACCGGCGAGCCGTTGGAGTAATCAAATTTGCCGGTAATGGGGATAAACTCAAAATATTCGCCTGACAAATAAGCATCATAGCCGACAGAAGAAGCTAAGGAATCCTTATACCCAAGTAAATTTGCTTTACCAGCTTCGCTGTTTAATTTTTCGGCAACAGTTTTCCAGTCGCCGCCCTCCAAACCAGATAGCATTTCCTCTTTTGGTTTATAAGCTTCTCCGGGTTTGGCCGCAGGATCACCAAAGAACAGCTTGCCGGGGAAGCCCAGGCCTCTATTAATATCGGTTAAGTGAATCCTGAAATCCTTTATCCTTTCGCCTTCCGGAGTTTTAGCGTTAATAAAACCTATCCAGGGTACAAAGCGGTTGGTTAATCTGGAAGACGCAATTGGCGCTTCCAATTCATAGCGCAAACTAAAATACGGACTTCTGCCAAAGCTCCTGCCCCTGGTGCCCCAGGTAGGAATGACTTTAAAAATACCTTTTTCAGATGGTTCAGTCCGGCCATTAATATATTTTAAAACTCCCGAAGACAAGCTTGACACTTGCTGTTCGCCCAGATAAGCGGCGGCTAACACCGGATCATCCGTCACCGTCGGCACCTGAATTGTTCCTCCATAGAAGCCAGAACTAACTGTCATTGTTATAGGATATAAAACTTGTCCCAGAGTATTGTTGACTCCAGGATCAGCTTCTATGGTTACAATATCTATCAACCAGCCCGGGTCTTTTGCCGGACGAAAGGCCAAGGTAAAATCAATTTTATCAACATGACCGTCCGGTTCGCCGATGCCGCGCAAAGCCGCATCGTGAAATTCAAGAATATCGTATTGCTGTTTCACTTCAAAAATTGGCGCCTTATTAGATAAACTAAATGTTTGGATGTGTTTCCTTGTCCTTCTCTGACCCTCCCCCTTCCACCCCTGCAGAAAAACATAGTTATATTTCGTATAATGGACTGTGGCAGTAACTTCAACCTGGAGATCAACACTATTAAACCCCCTGTGCATCAGAGCCGCGAACGGAACATAGGGATAAGCGGTGATCCTCTGTTCACCGGTCGCGGTCAGGATATAA
>METP01000043.1:2887-3043 GCA_001771365.1 candidate division WOR-1 bacterium RIFCSPLOWO2_02_FULL_46_20
AAACAGTAACCCTGTCCGGCATACTGATTGTGCTGAATTCTTTGTTAACGACATTGCTGACTGCAAAATCATAAGGAGTAGTAACATTAACAACTGCTTCGTCAATCGCCACACCCACCCCGTCTGCGCCTTCAGCTCGGACCCTAATAATGTAAG
>METP01000043.1:3126-8418 GCA_001771365.1 candidate division WOR-1 bacterium RIFCSPLOWO2_02_FULL_46_20
ATTCAACAGTTTGCGTAGCTCGCTCAAGATTAGCCGGAACTGCTTCTGCCGCCTGCCCCATAGCCGCCATATTGACCAAACGCTGGCCGGCGACATCAATCATGATCGGCAAATAACTTTGGGAGTATTTTGAAACACCCAGATAAACATTCTCCGCATAAACAGAAGGACTATTTGGATCTTCATCAATTTTGGCAGTAATCATCAATTGGCCGGAATTGAGTTTAAAATCGATCCCGCCCTCACCTCCGGAAATGCTTGTGTCCCAGCTAATCAAAGGTGACTGAACCCTGATCCCCCCACCATTTTGTTTTATATCCGAATACGACCCACCGCCAACTAGGATAACACTGCCGGTAAATTTGCGGTTGCTCCCGTCTGCGGACCAGCGGATATGATACCCTGCATCGTCGCTCCATATATAGTAACCAAGGTCACTGCCCGGCTGGTAATCCGGTTTGCCAATAAATGGCGCACCGAGGATATTGGGAAAATATTTGAAAAAGACCACCTCACCCACCGTCGCCTCCGGCGATGGTCCCCCTTCTCCACTTCGTGGAGAAGGCCGAACAATCTCGACGTAAACATTGGCCGGCTTGACACTATTGATAAATCCAATTGGCAGTTTAACCGAATCATCCGATCTAAAATCTGCGCTGTCGGGTAATTGTTTAAGCTTAATATATGGCAGCTGAAGTGAAGAGGCTGTCATTTCATCATTGCTAACATTTATGAACCTAACTGCGGCAACAGATTCTCCCCCATCTTCCTCCGCTATGATCAAAACCGTGTATCCACCGTTTTCCATCAGGTTGGTGTGGAGATATGACAGGGTTGAGTCATTCTGCAAGGGACGCAGTGATATGTTCCTGTCCACTGTACTCTGTCCCCTGTTCACTAATGGGACTTCAACAGCATCAATTAACCAATCCGCCCCGGGACTGGTTACTGGTAACTGGTTACCTTGCTTGTAGTAGACCCTGTATTGTTTAAACGGCCGGTCGTTGGTCCAATCAGGATCAATAGCCGTGCCGCGGATAGTGATTGTTCCTGAAACCTGGTCGCCATCTTCAACTGGATAGGAAATCACCGGCGCAATGCCGTCTTTGACGCAGGAAGCATAAGCAATTGCTGTATTACCAACATCGTCTTCGGCAATAATCTGGAAACGGTAGGCGCCTTTGGGATAACGCGTGCTGTTGCCATTAAAAACCAGGCTTCTTTCTGTACTTAATTCCCAGGTATCAAGGTGCTCGCCGCTGCTGGCATTATAGAGTTTAACCTTTACGCTGCTGGCCGCGTCAACAGCAAAGGTCAGAGTTGTTTTATAGGCATTAGAGCCGCTGTTGGCTAAAACATACGGCTGGGTAATTTGGCCGGAAATCACTGGCGGCGTCCGGTCAATGCGGATAGCTTCCAAGGTCCTTGGAGAGCTTTCGTTCCCAGCCTCATCGCGCGCGATGATTTCGATGTTATACAAGCCGTCTTCCGGTCCCTTAGCAAACATATCACCGTATTTCCAAGAATATGAGGCAATATATGATCCGCCGTCGGGCGCCTTAGTCGCCTGCGTCAGGTAAGCCGTTGTTGCATTATTGGTTGTGTTATTAAGCTTGATGATCACCGTCGACTTTTCATTGACTCTGGTCGTTAAGCCCAACTCCGCGGTTTTTGAAGTCATCGGGTTGGGCGTCACATCAATACCGGCGACAACCGGCGGGGTGGAATCGATATTGATCGGCGCTTCGGCCACAGTCTGATTTTTCGGCAGGTCGAACACCTTGATTTTAACTTTGTACTCCCCATCCGCCGGCGGCGGGACTGTTTTCGGATCCCAGGTAAAGAAATTACTGCCCAGGGCCAGCGTGTCTGTTGTCGCAATGTTGGTGATGAAATTATCATTTGAATCGTAGAGATCGCAGCGGGCGGAAAGAAGATTAGGAGAGACTTCGTCAGAAGCGGTATATCTAATGGTCGTAGGAGCTCGGGGTGAATACGGGGCGAGAGCTTCCATGGAAATCATTGGCGGACTGCGGTCAACATAGAATGACCAGATCCCCTGCGAGACGCCGACATTGCTCTCGGCTTTGACAACGACTGTATGCTCGCCTTCCGGCAAGGGATTATCAGCTGATATTTTATATGTCGCTTTAGCCCAGGGGTGGTAGGTTTCCAGTCTTGATTCGACTTGCGGCGTGACTGGTGCACCGTCGACTTCCATGCTCTTAATGGTAATCTTTTCGCTATCGTAGTCGCCGGAGTATTCTGATTTATTAAACTCGACCGAAATATTAGGAGCGGCATCGCTGATGTAGTAATTGGGCATGGGCTGGAATTGAGAAGGTAAAAGTGGAACGGTGTTAAGGACTATTTTAAAATGCTGATTATTTTTATTCCCCGTCCAGGATTCTGCATCAAAAGCGAGAACGTTTTGACCCTCGGCCAGTTTCAAATCCTTAATCGTAAAATTCCCCCACTCATCCACCGCCCCGACCGGCTTCCAGGCGGCGAAATTTTCCGAATAATTAAAGCGCTTTAATTTTTTGGGCAAAAAGGTATTGATAACACCCTTAACTGCCGTGGGCGCCTCTTTGACCGTGACCGCGGAAACCCATTTTTTTGTCCCGTTGATTTCGATCGGAAATGACATTCCGGAACTGCCTTCTGTAAATGCTTCAATGGTGACGGAATGGTAAATTCCCGTTGATTTTTTATCCGCATCCAGATTCGATAAAAGAACAAAGGCCTGATCAAAATCATTATATGAAGCGGTGGGAGTATTGATGGAAGAGGCAGAAATGCCGGATTTGTGAACCCCCTGCGCCCGCCCGCCGACGGGCATTATCCCATCCAGCGCCTGGTCGATGAGGTGTTCTTCGTAGGTTTTTCGCAGAATAAGACCGTGACCTACAATATAATGCTTAAGTCTATCTTGAAAAGCAGTATATGCAAGAGCACCTGCTCCTACTCCTATCGCAAATTTTGAAACTGTAATGACTGGCTTCGGAAGAAACATTGAACCTAAATTGACAGCCGCAATTGCAGCTGATGCTCCCATTACAATGTCTTCTAATGCACCTGCATCTGTGCCAAATCTAACTGAGTAAGATTTAAAATCAATATTATCGTTTGACAATCCTTGCAATCCTTCTCCAAGTTGACTTTGTCTGCTAGAGTATATATCACCACTTTTATTCACAATAACTCCCATCAGTTCGCTCATGTACAATGCCATTATCTTGGCACCCAGAGGCAACTCATTTAAATAATCTGCTGAAACAAGTGTCTGAAAAGCTGAAAGGCCAAGGATATATCTATTTGCCGGTAAGTCTCCGGAGGGGGTTGGTATACCATCTCCAGAAATAAACCTGACTTTCATTGGCTTATTGCCCTTTACGAAATCCCTGGTATTCAAATTCCTCATATATGAGCTTTCCGGTTCTACATCCTGAACCGCGGGTTGGTCTGGGTACCAGCCAAGCCAACCTTTAATTAAATGTTCATCAATAATAATGCTTCTTCCAGCTAACAAAGCAAAGGCATAGGTTCCGAGATAATTCCCGAGTTCATCCATATCAGCCGAAAAAGCTAAAAATGATAAGCCAAGCGCTACGGCAAATGAAGTTTTCTCTCCATCACTTTCATAGAATTCATAAAGCCGCTTAAGCGCTAATCCCCCCTCTGCCCCTTTATGTTGCGAATCTATTGTAATTAAAGCAGCTACATCGTCTTGATAAAAATTAGAAGAAATATAAGCTCTTGATGCTACGCCTCCAAGTGAGTGGGCAATGATAATGTATTTGTCGGGAATTTCTTCTTCGGTGGGGAATCTTTTTGGGGTTTCTTTGCTACCTGGACCAAAATCGTAAAACCATTGCTTAAAATCTTCTCTCGCCTGTTCAAACCAAGAATTACCTTGGCCAGTCGATATTCCGTTGATTTTGTCTTTTATTTTTGTCCTTTCCGGAGGAATATCAGCAGCTTTTTTGTGGTGTAACCAGCTGCCTTCTACATTTGCTTTATTATTTGCTTCCCGGCTCCCAAGTTCTTTTGCCATCAGATCAAGCCTTCCGTCTCTCTCCGAAAATGTGTAAGAATAAACATATCCCTTTAGGCCCAGATCGTTTTCCAAATAGCCCTTAAAATCCCCAAAGTTTACTTCGATAAGGCCCCAAAACTTAAAATCCATGTCCGGCTCTTTAGTTAAATCACTTCCTTTTTGTCCCTTATTTCCGCCGACATCTCCACCGGCAAAAATCCTGCTTGATGCATTAATGCCATGAACAAGAATAATAAGGTAATTTGGAGATGCTTTAGTTTCTAGCTTATCAGCTAGCACTGAAGCTTGCGCAAACAACACAAAAATAATAATAAAAACTATATTCTTTAGAGCTTCTTTACTCAATTAACTCACCTTAATCTTTTTTCTCCGGTACCATCGATATTGATGATCCAAATACCACCAATCCAGCTCCCACCACCTGTTATTAAATCTCCGCCAACTATTTTTGTGTTATCAAAGGAAAGCTTAAGTGTCGACTTACTAAATGTGTCAGATATAGTTGCTTCTCCTGTGCCGGTAAGATAGATTAATTTAACCATGTTTGCCGTCCCACTATAAACAATTTTATTATTGTCGATCTTCTGGGGATCGGTTCCACTTATGATCTGATTATTATTAGAACCATCTTGATTAATTGAAAATAGATAAAAGTATAATCCATCAACAATACCCTCATAAACAATTTTCTCCCCCACCCTCCATGCCACTACCTCCGCGCTCGTTGCAATTTGAATATTATTTGTCCCATCTACATTGACTACATACAATTTCCTGTCTGCAGAATAAGCGATTTTCGAGCCATCCGGCGACCAGTCCGCAGAATCCACGCTCACCCCATTTAATATTTCACTTTTGTTTCCTTTATAATCATAGATCCAGATACCGTTAGAATAACCCGGAGTATACACAACAATCATTTCCCCCGTAGGTGAACAAACCATTTCTGCATAACCTTTATTTGTCTCAAATAAATTTTCCTCAGCCACAACTTCATTGCTGTCATTAATGGTAATTGCTGTAATATAATTAGTATCACCCAGCTCTCTCCGTCCCCAAATCGCCTCGCTCCATCTACTTTCGGTTTTAAAACAAATTACTCGACC
Source organism: candidate division WOR-1 bacterium RIFCSPLOWO2_02_FULL_46_20 (assembly GCA_001771365.1). Classification (GTDB taxonomy): domain Bacteria; phylum Margulisbacteria; class WOR-1; order O2-12-FULL-45-9; family O2-12-FULL-45-9; genus O2-12-FULL-45-9-A. The sequence goes on from METP01000043.1 coordinate 8,293, forward strand.
ATTCGGCATCCAGTTGGGATAATAATAGGAAAAGCTCTCAAAAGTTTGCTCCCCACAACCTCCACTCATGCCGGTTGTTAAAAGCACAATACCGAAACCCAAAGCAATTAAAGACAGCTTCCCTCT
>METP01000044.1 GCA_001771365.1 candidate division WOR-1 bacterium RIFCSPLOWO2_02_FULL_46_20
CCCCACATGAAAATTTCCTGGGGCAACGCCTTAAAGCTGGGTGTAGCTTCGGATAATGAATCTGCCGTCTTTCAGGTTGAGGCTTGGTTAAAGCCGGAGGAATTAAAACAAAAGCTCAACCAGCAACTCCCCCCGGGCATTGAAGTTCTCGAGGCTAATGTGGTATAATGATCCCACTATGTACGCGATAATTGAAACCGGCGGAAAACAGTATAAAGTCAAACAGGGCGACGTAATCGATGTTGAACTGCTTGACGCTAAAGACAAAGTTACCTTTGACAAGGTTTTATTTTTGTCCGACAACGGTAAAACCGAAATCGGCACCCCCCACATCAAAGAGGCTAAGGTATCGGCCAAAGTATTGGGCACGATTAAAGACAAAAAGGTTGTTGTTTTCAAATATAAAAATAAAACAAACTATCACAGAACCATTGGTCACAGACAACCTTATTTAAGAGTTGAGATCGAGGAGGTTAAGCATGGCTCATAAGAAGGCTGGAGGAGCATCGAAAAACGGCCGGGATTCTGAAGGTCAAAGATTGGGGGTCAAAGCCTTTGGCGGAGAAGTTGTCACCGCCGGCTCCATAATTATGCGCCAGCACGGGACCAAGTTTTGCGCCGGCCACAATGTCGGCATGGGCAGAGATTTTACCCTTTTTGCCAAAATACCAGGCAGGGTTGTTTTTGGTTCTGGAAAACGGATCAGCATCGAAGCAGCCTAAGCGCATGGCAAAGACTATTGTCATCAAGATTGGCAGCTCCTCTCTAACCGATCCTCAAGGCAAACTAGACACAAAAAACCTAAAAAGAGTCGTCGCTGAGATCGTCAAGCTTATCGCGCAAAAAACCCAGGTTGTTTTAGTCACCTCCGGCGCTATTGTTTGCGGAGCGGAAAAGCTCGGATTGGGCAAACCCAAAACCATACCCGAAAAACAGGCCGCCGCGGCCGTGGGACAATCGCGCTTAATGCGCCAGTATGAAAAAGCCTTTGAAGAATTCGGGGTCACTGTAGCTCAAGTCCTTTTGACCCGCGATGCGATCGCCGACCGGGAACGCTACCTTAACGTCCGCAACACCTTAAACACCCTCCTGGCCGAAAATGTCGTCCCCATTATCAATGAAAACGATACTGTGGCAATTGAAGAGTTGAAGATCGGGGACAATGACAACCTAGCGGCGCTAGCCGCCAGCTGTATCGGTGCTGATCTTTTGGTCATAATGACCGATGTCGACGGCTTTTATCTGAAAAATGAAGAAGGGATATCGTACCTTGTCCCAGAGATAAAAGAGATTACAAGAGAAGTAGAAGAGGCGGCAGGGCATCCCTCTACCCAGCTTGGAACAGGCGGGATGATCACCAAAATACAAGCAGCAAAAATTTGCAGCGATGCCGGAGTTCACCTGGCAATTATTAACAGCCGAAAACTTGATTTATTAACTAAATTGGCCGGCGGGGAAAAGATCGGGACACTTTTTATCCCTAAAGTTTCCAAGTTGGAGAGCCGGAAACGGTGGCTGGCGCATGGCTTAAAGCCGGAGGGAACTTTAATGATCGATCCCGGAGCGGAAGCGGCGCTGATCAAGAACGGCAAAAGCCTCCTGCCGGTTGGGGTTAAAACAATAAAAGGGAATTTTCAGGCTGGGGCGCTGGTTGCCGTAACTGATGAAACCGGGAAAGAACTTGCCCGCGGGTTAGTTAACCTCTCAAGCCAAGAGCTGAAGGGCGTTATCGGCCGGAAAGATGTCGGCGAAGCGATCCATCGGGATAATTTGGTTATATTGTAAATTTATTCACTAGCCATTGCCCGTGCTTCTTCCAATTTGCGAGCGCTGCCATTATTTTGCACATCAACGGTCCGTTCCCTAACAAAGGAAGACAGGGCTATGTAATAGAATCTGGCCAGCGGATGAGTTTTGGACAAAAGAACCAGATACCTCTTTAATTCTTCAACCGTTTTCATGGCAACCAGAAGCTGCCGCAACCCGGAAGCTCCATTTTGCTGTCTTTGCCAAAGACGTTCCGCTTTGCCAAAAACGACGAGCGCTTTTTTTTGCATTTCTTCCTGTACACTTGCCAACCAATCCGCTAAGGCCAGGCCTGCCCCTTCTCCTTGGCAACAATTGTTGCCTTCTCTGGCATAAGCCGCGGCATATTTATACGCTTCCTGAGCTTTCTTCAGCAAGAATACACCGGAGCCGCTTTCCGTAAATGCGAGGAGATACGCTTTCGCCGCTTTAAGCAAAAGGCCGCTTTCTTTCCTCTGCCTGCCTTGGCTAAACAATTGTTCCGCCAGGCCCAGCCAGTGTCTGAAGTTGTTTGACCTGATTACACGCTCCTGGTTTTCCGGGGCCGCGCAGCACGCTCCCATAATCCTGACTAATTCATTATTCTCCGGCCAGCTCTGATCAAACGAATAAAAGATCAACTCCCCATCAAGAATTATAGCGGTCAGATGTTCCGGTGGAATTTTCATTTCACGCGATAGAGTGCCCAGGTAATAGCTCTTGCCCCCAACTTTGAATATTAATCCGTTCGCCCGGCGATCATTACGCTCAACAACAGACGACCTGATTCCCTGCACCAGCGTCAACCCCTTCATGTCGGCAAAACTAATATTCTCTCTATGGGCTGATACCAGACACCATCTTTTTGCGCGGGTATCAAACTGGAAAACTTTTTTGGTCGTCAAGGGCGCCTGGCCCGGCGGCATATATTCAATAATATTCGCCCCGCTCACTTTGACGGCTAACTCCCCTCCTGGTTTTAAATCACCCTGTTTTACTACACTTGCCGGCAATTGAACATTTGCATCAGTATATCTTACTCCCACCCTTCCTCCAGCTAAATCAAGCAACGGCAATTTAACCGTCCCCTCTACCCACCCCAAACCATTTCCTTCGTAACACGCTCTGGGCCGGCCAAAGTACCGGCCAACTAAGATCGCGTTAACTTCGCCAGCAGGGCCTAGAACTTCGCTGAAAGGCAATGCGTCACATTGCGTCATACCGAAAACAGCCAAAATCCGCCGGCCGCCTTCATCGCTCAGCCATGACCGGATATCTCCTCTATGAACCTTATTTGTCCAGACAATCGGCGTTCCGCCAAAATAGGTTTGCCGATATTCATTAACTACTCCCATATATTTTCTGCCGGTTTCCATTTCCAGGTAACACAAGCCGGTGGCGGGATCTATCGGCAAGCTTGTTATAATTTCCTTGCTTTGCGCGTGGATGATATAAAGCAGGAACTGATCAACTTCTTTGGTTGCCAAGAAATAGACCTCCTGACCGGGTAATCCTCCGGCGTTAAGCATTTTTCTCCAGAAAACCGCGCCGGGAGCGGTATGATATTCCAAGCGTCCATCCTGACCAAGCCGGGTTTTTGCGTAAATTCCCAGCGGCTCTGGTCCTTCTTCCATCAGCCATCCTTTGAGCGCCAGGCTGAATTCGAACAAACCAACCTCGCTAAACCGCGGAGCGCCGATCCTGGCGGCTAGTTCCGTCCTGCCTAAAACAATGTCCCAAAAATTAACCCATTGGCCGTTATTGGCAGCGGCGGCCCGAAGCTTAACTGCGTCTAAAACAAAACGTTGTCCCGAAACCTGGTCATGCAAAGTCATGCGCCGCGCTGTTCTATCAACCTGAAGCTGTCCTGCTTTTAATCTCCGCATTGCCGCTGCCGGGCCTGAACTAAACAGGACCCGCTTGTTAAACCAGCTAATTGTTTTAGTCATTTCCGTTAAAGTAATCATACGCACATATCTTTCGACGCCCCACCCAAAAAATTTCAGTTATTTTCTTTGGAACGGCTCCGAAAATTTCACTATTTTTTAAAATTCGTTTAAGCTATAATTAGGCCACTATGAACACTTCAGAAGTGGCCCGAAAAGGAGCGCTCGCCAAAGAAGCGGCTCGAGTATTAGCGATCACTCCAACAAAGACTAAAAACAACGCTCTCGAGCGGATGGCCGAGGCTTTGGATAAGAACGCCAAGACAATTATCGACGTTAACTCCATTGATCTTGAGGCTGGAGGAAAAAAAGGCCTTTCCCGCACATTACTCGATCGCCTGGCCCTTGATGGCAAAAGAATTGGGGGAATGATCGAAGGGTTCAAGGTTGTTAAATCTCTCCCCGATCCTATTGGAGAAGTCTTAGCTGAATGGAAAAGACCAAATGGCCTAAAAATCAAAAAAGTCAGGGTTCCTTTGGGCGTAATTGGTATCATTTACGAAGCGCGGCCCAATGTCACGGTTGATTCCGCCGCTCTCTGCCTGAAAACCGGGAACGCGGTAATCCTGCGCGGCGGAAGTGACGCTCTCCAATCAAATATTGAAATTACCAAGGTCATCTCCGAAGCCACTTACGCCGCCGGCCTGCCCAAAGGGGCGATCCAATTAATCACCGACTCCAGCCGGGCCACCGCGGCAGAGCTGATGCGGGCGCGGGACTATATTGATGTCCTGATCCCCCGCGGCGGCCGGAATTTGATCCAGACTGTCGTCAATGAAGCGACTGTCCCGGTGATCGAAACCGGCGAAGGGAATTGCCACGCTTATGTGGGAAAATTTGCCGACCTGAAAATGGCCGAGGAGATAGTTTTCAACGCTAAAGTCAGCCGGCCATCAGTTTGTAATGCTATAGAAACTTTATTAGTTGATGAAAAAGTAGCGGCGGTATTTATACCGCCATTATTTAAGAGCTTGAAAAACGCCGGCGTCGAAATCCGGGGGGATAAAGCAATCCTGAAAATCGACCCCTCTGTAAAACCAGCCACCGATGAAGACTGGAGAACTGAATTTTTGTCCTTAACTTTGGCTGTCAAAGTGGTTTCTGGCGTAGACGAAGCCATCGCTCACATTAATAAGTACGGGACAAAGCATTCTGAAACAATTATTACCAAAGACAAGCAGGCGGCGGCCCAATTTCAGGCCGAAATTGACGCGGCCGCGGTTTATGTCAACGCGTCAACACGCTTTACCGATGGTTTTGAGTTTGGTTTTGGCGCCGAAATTGGCATCTCGACGCAGAAGCTCCACGCTCGAGGACCAATGGGGCTGGCGGAATTGACTTCGTACAAGTATTTGATCGCCGGGTCTGGACAAACCAGGAATTAGCATGAAACGCATCGGCATCATGGGCGGCACGTTCAACCCCATTCACAAAGGCCATTTGGCCTTAGCCAACGCCGCACTCCAGGAATTTGCTCTGG
>METP01000045.1 GCA_001771365.1 candidate division WOR-1 bacterium RIFCSPLOWO2_02_FULL_46_20
ATAAAATTGCCCATAACCAGCAGTATCTCGACAGTTTGATCTTCACGCTCAATTACCAGCAGCAAGGCAGCCAACAGGGAATCGAACCGGAGAGTACAACTTCTGGCTACACAGCTGAAAGAACCAGGCAAATTATCAAAACGATCACTAATGCCTATAAATTACCGGGTAAAAACGAGAAGGAGCTAATCCTAAAAAGGCATATAAAGCAGGTTAATTATTCAAAAGATAATATTGAGGTAGAAATAAATTATCCAGACCAGCCCATTGAATTTTCGGAAAATGGCGCGGAAAAACCGACCGACGGAAATATGCCCGCCTATCGGACGGGTAAATCGGCGGCCTGTTTTTGGGTGGCGGCAAAAACAGGCCGCCGACCCACCCCTCTAAAACAGAAATCCGCCTTCGCTAAAGCTCCGGCGGACAAGACCTCCGATTTTGAAAATTCGACAGTTCGTATCGCAAAGTTAATAGCCCCACGGGGAATTGAACCCCGATTTTAGCCTTGAGAGGGCTACGTCCTAAACCGTTAGACGATGAGGCCAAATTGAACACCAGTATAGCAAAAGTTATGATAATTTTCCAGACGCTACATCTTCTGCCTGAATATTAATTCCCGGGTAAGCAGTCCCAGCGCACGCAGGCCGGACATGTCATAAAGCAGCGCCCGCACCCTGACTGTTTTAATGTTTTTTACTTCTTTGGTCAACAAACTGATAGCCAAAGCGAAAAAGAGACGCAAGCTTGCTGATAATAAAAGAAGATTATAAAAACTTGATCCCCAAAGTAGCGGCAAATGCCTATATAAAAATCCACCCAAAAGCGCGCCCACACCCAACCCTAGGCCGGTTAAAAAATTATAATAGGCAATACAACGTTCTCGTTTATTGGCCGTTGCTACATCATAAATAAAATTGGTGGAGGAGAGGTTAAATCCCGCCCAGACAAAACCAGCCAGAAGCTGAACGATAACCAGATAAAGTGGCTCCCCGGAAAAAATCCAACATAACGGAATCACCGCCACCAGGCAGGATGTCAGCCGAATGATCTTCATATTGCCGTACTGATCAGCCAGCCTGCCCCAGTAACGCATGGTTACATGAGTTGTTAATACCGCCGCGCTGATAATGACAGTAAAAGTAAAATAATCGAAACCCAGCTCCTTAAGTAGATAAACCGCAAAGAACGGGGAGACCAAAGCTACCGACAGGACAAATAAAGCAGAAAGCACGGAAAAACGCGCGAAGTTACTAACTCGTATCCGCCTGATAAACTCCCAAAAAGAAAACTCATCCGTTACCTTAACCCGCCACCCGGGCTCGTACATTAAATTTAAAAAATACCAGGAAATAAACCGGGCCAGTGCCGCCACCGCCAGCAGCAGGGCAAAACCCACAAATAAATTAATCGGTTTGAAAAGATACAGCGCCAGCCCGGCCAGCAAAACACTGACGCAATAAACCAACCCGAGCACTGCGCCGCGCCAGCCAAAATAACGTCCACGTTTACCGGGCGGGATGTACTCGGCCATCAGCGAGGCCCAGGCCGGGGTCGGCAACATGTTAAAAGCAGAGGCCAGGGCGAATAAAATTATAAAAACAGCCACCCGCCACCGTTGGAAGAAGAATGGCAGCCAAAATGTCGGCAGCCAGAGAAAAGCGGCCAGAAAAACAGAGCTAACAATAAGTTTTTTGCGCGAGTGCAATATCCCGGTCAGGTCCGCGGAAAAAAACTGAATGATCGCTACCAAAACATTGCGAATAAAATTTAAAAGGCCAACCGCAGTGCTGCCCGCCCCCAGATATAACGCTAACGGAACAGCAAACTGCTCGACAATGCCAAACTGGATCGAGGCAAAAAAACCATCCCAAAAAGAATAGCGCAGACTGTTTCTTATCCTGGTGGATTTTGGCATTAGTCATATTCTAACGTAGCACGGAATTATTAACAATCAGGCTGGGCTTAAGAGAGGAGCTTTGATTGATCGCCAGTTACACATTGAAGCGGAAGCTTAAGAGATCACCGTCTTCAACCAGATAATCCCTGCCTTTGAGAGAAAATTTACCGGCTTCTTTTACTTTGGCTTCTGATCCAAGGGCAATAAAGTCATTGTATTTCATCATTTCCACCCTGACAAAACCTTTTTTAATGTCAGAATGAATGCCCCCCCCGGCCTCTTCCGCAACCGCCCCTTTCTTAATCGGCCAGGCCCTCACCTCATCCTCACCAACTGTGAAAAATGAGATTAAGCCAAGCCCTTCAAAGACCACTCGATTCATTTTATCGATCGCCGGCTCATCAATCCCGACTTCTTTCATAAAATCAGCCCGATCTTTAGCGCTAAGCTGATTAATCTCCGCTTCAATCCCCGCGCTAAGCTGAATACACGGATAAGAATATTTTGTTTTGATCTCCCGGACAATACTCCGGTCATTGATTTTATCTTCGGGCACATTAATTACCAGCACCAGAGGCTTAAAAGTTAAAAACTGGTATGTTTTTACTGTTTTTGCCTGTTCTTCAGCCAACTCCATTTTGCTTAGCGGATTTTCTTTTTCCAGCCACTCTTTGCATTTGGCCATTAAATCCTGCTCTTTTTTCTGGGCTTCGCCATTTTTTTTCTTTTGTTCCTTAACCAATGTTTCCAAACGTTTATCAACCAGCATCATATCCGCGATGATTAATTCGGAAACGAAAGATTGGATATTGCCTGCCGCGTTGTCCGACAAAGAGACATAGCAGATTTCGTCAGCATTTTTAAGTAGCGCTCCCTGAAAGGCAACGTCCGGCAGCAGTGAGTATTCTATTTTGGCATAAGTTGTCTTTTTGGGATTAAATATTTCAACCAGTTTGGTAACGCGCGGATCTTTAACATCAGAGGCACCTGTCTGCGCCTCCATTGGCTTCTGGCGGATCTGCTCAATATCCTGTCCGCTGATAATGCTGAATAATTCCTGCTGCCCCGCCTGCGGCAATCCGGTAATTACTATTTTCATGGTGTATTTATTGTAGCATAAAAAAGGAAAGAGTACTTAGCGCGCTTCGCAGTGCTTTGGCGGCAAATTCTTTTAATATAATGCCCGGCTTTAGCTTTCAAATCCGCCGAGGCGGACTTACTCACCAAAACCGGGCTGTTTTTAATTCGCCCCCCGACACCTCGACTTCGATCGGTGCTCGGAGACAGGAATAAGTCCCGATGTTTTAATCGGGATCCCGACATTACATAATTATATTTTAATGTCGTCGGGACCCTGGACTTAATTTCGCACGCTCCGCGTCTCCTTGAAGATGCGGATTCCGGCTTGCCTGCCGGTAGGCAGGCAGACTTAAGTATTCGACAAACCGAACCGCGTTGTTGTTGTAGTTGTTCTCGGGATGGTTGTAGTTGCGGTTGTCGTTGTTCTGGTGACGGAGAACATTATGGGCTTATCCCTCATATAACAAATCTAATTCTGCTAGCAGGCGCCTCCTTAAATTAAAAGAATCCGCGTGGATGGCATAACCTATCCAGCTTCGTATGGAACGGGTTATCTTCAGCCAATCGACCAGCCTAGAATTCAACATCTCAAGATATTTCTTGATTCTCTTCCTCGCCCTTTTAATGTTTCGCCTCAAAACCAGGCGATGGGTTGGATAAACCTTATACCCGAGAAATACAATTCCTTTGGCAGCCAAAGTTAACCAGGCCATTGCCCTTCCGGCAAGCATAAGAATCAAAAATTATCGACCCATCAAAAATCGGTTCAATAACGTTGCAAAGTGCGTGCTGGACGACCCTATCCCTGTAAGGCAAGGCGCTTATTAGTCGTCTCCTGGGATCAAAAACATAAAAGCACTTATAGGCGCCGATCCGATAAGCTCGGCTTTGCAATTCCGCCTGCAGTTGAAGCAGTTCATTCTCAAGATTTAAGTTAAATCCTGCCGTAGAATCCTTCCGGCGTTTTCCCCGTTGGGCTTTTCTGGCAGCTTTTAAGAGATTTTCAAAAGAAGCAATCAGGCCGAATAGATAGCCGGACCGTTTCATCGGGCGGTTTGCTGCTTAATCCATCCCCGACTTGCGCTCCTATACCGGCCAAATACTTAGCTGACAATTCGTAAGCTTTTAAATCGATCAGACGCAGGTCGAAAGCTAAACGGAATAAATATCGCATTTGCTCGATTTCCAGGTTCGCTTGCTTTAACGCGTCGGCTTTATCTTTGGAATACTGCGCTTCAATGAGAAACTCTAAAAGCCGGAATAATTTGTTTTCAGTTCTTTCCCCAAGAGTATATCTCTGATCTCTTGGGAATTTTGCAATATGAGGTATTGCCCACTTTATGAAATCATAAGTTGAAGTTATTACCTTTGGGCCTTCCATATCCTAATAATTTCCGACCGCCCCACCCCTCAAAATGTACACCCTCACACCAAAATATTTGGTGTGGGGGTAAAAAAATAAAAGGGTACAGGGTAAATTATTTGTCCTCGACAAACCGAACCGCGTAGTTGTAGAAGGGAAGGCCAGGGAGGTCGTAGAGGCAGCTGTCGAAGTACTGGAGACGGAGAACAAATTGCCCCGGATAATCCTTATGCTCCGTTTCTGTCCATATCCAATAATCTCTGTTTTCTAATTGATCTCCAAGTAATTCGTTCACCTTCAACAATTCTGCTTCAGTTGGAACCCTAAGTTTACTGCCAGGGTTTTGCTTGTTGATTTCCGCCGCAACCGTTCTGCCATTCGACAACGATCCAGGGACCACACCCTTTGCGACCCTAAAAGGCAAACTAGGAACATCGATCATCTTTAGAGGTTCTAGGCGCGGCTTGCGCGCCACTGCTGTTTCCGATATTGCATCAATTTCCACTGTACTGATCGTTAAATCAAGTGGTTGGCGCTGGTTTATTATCTCGGCCAATGCCGCCGGTGGATCCCCGGCGCGGAGGCTTGACGCTGCAAGGCCTGACAACCTTTGCTTCACAATCCTCAATTGATCGGCAGCCCCTAATTTCCCATCTGACGCGCGGAATCGCCAACCTTCTATATTTACTCTCAATCCAGCCATTTTCTCTTCCTCCTCTTAACCTTCTTTATTTCGGGTATCTGACCCGCTTTGCACCGAGCTTGTCGAAGTGCTATAATATTATCGATAGCTTGTTTGGGA
>METP01000046.1 GCA_001771365.1 candidate division WOR-1 bacterium RIFCSPLOWO2_02_FULL_46_20
CAAGATAATTTTTTTTGGTAACAAAGGTAAATCTTTGACCTCTTCTAAGAAAACCGCTAAAAAAGAGGTGCCGGCTGTTTCTGGCTAGGCGGCTTCAGCCAATATGTTAATCCATTCCCTGCGTTGCGGACGTCGGATGTTATCCATAAGGCGGAAACCGATAATCCTGCCATTTTGTTTTTCTCCTCCCAGAAAAAAATAAGCCAAAGAACTTGACAGGGCTCTTTGACTCAATAGTTTATCCGCGTCTTTTCTAGAAAATTTTATCTAGTTTTGGTATGATATAGCTATGCCTAAAACTGAAACCCTCTTTATGTGCCAATCCTGCGGGCAGGACTTTCCCAGATGGTCGGGACAATGTCCGGCTTGTGGTGAATGGAATTCCCTTGTGGAGGAACATCAAAACAAAGCTCCCTCCTTCGCTCTTCGAGCTTCGGAGGGCAAGCAAATCCCAATATCCATTACTGAAGTTGATTATAAAGAAGAAAGTAGAATATCAACCGGAATAGTTGAAGTGGATAGAGTGTTAGGTGGTGGGGTGGTTGGGGGATCGGTTGTCTTGGTCTCTGGTGAGCCCGGGATTGGGAAATCTACCATGATGCTGCAGGTGGCCGAGGCCTTGAGTCTGAAATCTATTATCCTATATGTAAGCGGGGAAGAATCGGCCAATCAGATTAGAATCAGGGCGGAAAGGTTGGGGACTCTATCGAAAAACTTGATGCTTTTACCGGAGACGAATCTTTTTGCTATTGAAAAAGCGGTTGCTGATGTTAAACCCAAGTTCGTGGTGATTGATTCTATTCAGACCATGTTTCGAGATGATGTTTCCTCAGCCCCAGGCTCTGTTTCTCAGGTCCGCGAGTGCGCTAATTACCTGGTTAGGATTGCCAAATCAACAGGCATACCGATTTTTATTGTTGGTCATGTGACCAAAGAGGGTAATATTGCCGGCCCCAGAATTTTAGAGCACATGGTTGATACTGTTTTATATTTTGAAGGTGAGAGACATAAGCAATATCGAATTTTACGAGCCAACAAAAATCGATTTGGCTCAACCAATGAAATTGGGATTTTTGAAATGAAGGATAATGGTTTGGTTGAAGTGGCTAATCCTTCGCAGGTTTTTCTTTCAGAGCGGCCGGAAAATTCTTCTGGCTCTGTTGTGACGGCAGCACTCGAAGGGACACGGCCATTGTTAGTTGAAATTCAGGCGTTGGTTGCCCCAACTAAAATGGTTTACCCGGTGCGCAAAGCAACAGGGGTAGATTATAATCGTGTGGTAATTATTCTTGCTGTGCTTGAGAGACAATTAGGTTTAAAATTTTCCGATGCTGATGTCTATGTAAACGCGGCTGGCGGAGTCAGAGTTTCTGAGCCGGCCATGGATCTGCCGATAGCTTTGGCCATTGTTTCTTGCCATAAAAACAAACCGTTTGACGCAAAAACTGTTGCTGTCGGTGAAATCGGACTGGCGGGTGAGATCCGCTCGGTTAACCAGATCGAACAAAGGATCAAAGAAGCGGAGAAATTGGGGTTTGAACAAATTATTGTGCCCAAAAGTAATCAAAGTAAATCAAAGATTAAACTTCTGGCCGTGTCCTCAGTTAAAGAAGCGCTGAATCGTCTATAATTACTTCTATTTGTGCCCGAGCAGCTGCCAGCCTGGATGACGGTACACTATGGGGAGGAGGTTTATAAATACTTTCGCGGATCCGCGATTTTTCCCTCAATCATCGAAGCGGCCACAGTAGCGGGTGAACCAAGATAGATAAAGGCATTTGGGTTACCCATTCTACCCTTAAAATTTCGATTAGCAGTTGAAATCACGTTTTCCCCATCTGACGGAACCCCGTTATGCGTGCCGACACAGGGACCGCAACCGGGCGTGACCGCTACGGCGCCAGCATTGAGTAGGGTTTGATATGTCCCGTCCTTAATCATGTCCAGCAAAATCTGCTTTGAAGCAGGAGCAATGATTAAACGGCAGCTATCTTTGACTTTTTTGCCCTTTAAAATTTTAGCCGCAATCTGAAAATCTTCTAAACGGCCATTGGTGCAGGTGCCAATCAGGCCTTGCTGAATCGGAACATCGCCCACTTGCGAAATTGGCACAACATTATCAACGGTGTGCGGTTTAGCGATCTGCGGCTCGAGTTTTGAAACATCAATCTCAACAGGTCTAATGTATTTTGCGTCTTTATCTGCTTTAACCGGATTGGGCTTCTTCCTGGCATGAGCTTTAACCCAATCCAAAACCATTTTATCTGCTTCCATCAACCCGGCCTTGGCTCCGCACTCAATCGCCATGTTGGACATAGTGAAGCGGGCGTCAACAGACATGTTGGCAATGGCGTCGCCATAGATTTCTAGGGCCAGGTAAGTGGCGCCGTCAGCAGTAATATCGCCAATTAACTTTAAGATTAAGTCTTTGGAATAAACGCCCCTGGGCAGGCTTCCGTTATAAATAACTTTTATTGTGTCCGGTACCTTAAACCAGAGCTTGCCCGATGTCCAGCCCGCCGCTAAATCAGTCGAACCAATCCCGGTTGAAAAAACATTTATTGCTCCATAGGTGCAAGTGTGAGAATCGGCGCCAATAATTAAATCGCCAGGCACGGCATGTCCTTGCTCCGGTGTAATCTGGTGGCAAACGCCGCAGCCAATGTCGTAAAGTTTAATGCCTTGTTCTTTTTGAAAATCCCTGATTTTTTTATGAATAGCAGATACTCCGGAATTAGGGGAGGGTGAGCTGTGGTCGATAATAATGGCAATCTTGGAGGGATCAAAAACTTTTTTGGTTCCCATGTTATTAAAAGAATCTATCGCAATGCCCGAGGTGCCGTCCTGACCAATAAGATAATCAAGGTCAGCAATAACAATGTCCCCGACCCTGGCCTCTTTTCCCGAATGAGCGGAGAGTATCTTTTCCGCTATGGTCTTGCCCATGTTATTTGTTTTGTTTCCGCCTTTCTGCTAAAGCTATTTCAACAATCCTGGCCTTGTCCATAAGATAAGGATCAAGTCCTTCGGTCTCCAGCACTTCTTTGACCAGCTTGGTAGCTTTTGGCTGTTTGACAATATCTGCCATGTCTAACTTGGCCCTAAAAATTAGGTCTTGATAGTCAAATGGCATGCTAATGACACTTTCTAGTAGTTTTTCTGCCCGGTCAAAGTCCCCTCTTTTGGCGCGACGGATTAAAACTTCAGCCTTTAGCGTTTTGCCTTTGTAGGTAAAATAATCGTCGGAACGTGGCTTTAACTCTTTTAAAGCAGCCTCAGCAAACCTTAAGGGGTTGTTGGTATCTTTTGGTGTTTGGTAGAGTTTAATTTCTGTTTTGGTTAAGAAGGCTCTTCCCTTGAAGTACCAGTGAGCGTTTTTGGCCCTGATAACGTGATCAAGTAACTTAAGGGCCTTGTCCCAGTCCCCCTTATTTTTACGAGCCAGGCGCAGCTCAGCTTCTACCGCAAAAGTTTTGGCGGCAAAAAAATCGGACATGTCATTCCCCAATAGTTTGCGGGCTTTTTCGCACAAAGAAATAGCCTCATCAAACGCTTCCGGAGAACCGATCATGAGCTCAGCTTTGCCAATTAGGGTACGCGCCCTGAGCGAATCTGGAATGTGACGTTCCAATATCTGATCAAATATTCTTTTGGCTTCTTTGTAATCTCCCTGTTCACTGCGGCCGACCAGTAAATCTGCAATTCCAAACATAAGTTCCGGGGCATCGGCACGCTTAGGGTTTTGAGATAAAATATAGCGATAGCGTTTGAGAACTTTGTTGATTTTCTCTTTTTCCGAAGGAATAGGGAAGCCAACTTGTTTATCGACAATGTAACTCATAACCGGGGAAAGCACCGCCATGTTATCCTCCTTTTCTTAACTGTTACGGTTGAAACCTGATTATAAATAATGTAGAATATAATGTCAATGGAACACCTTTCTCCGCAAAGAGAAAAAAAACTTCTCGAAGTTGAAAAAAAACTTGGCACATCTTTCCACAACACAAGCCTGCTCAACCAGTCATTAACCCATAGTTCCTATGGCCATGAAAATAAGATCCCCGACAATGAGCGCATGGAATTTTTAGGTGACGCGGTCCTAAAGCTGGTAGTCAGTGAATTTCTTTTTCATAAGTTTCCGGAACGAGCCGAAGGAGATTTAACCAAGATAAGAGCCGCGGTCATCTCAGACGAGACCCTGGCGACCGTGGGGCGCAAGCTTTATCTGGGAGATTATTTGCTGCTCAGCGCGAACGAACAAGGAACCGGCGGCACGCGCAGAAAGTCGAACCTGGCTAATACTTTTGAAGCGGTGCTCGGGGCGGTTTTTATTGATGCCGGCATTGGGAAATCGCGCGAGTTGGTTTTAAACGTTTTGACGGAAGAGATAGATAAAGTTTCAAAAGAAGGTTATATCCGCGACTATAAATCTGCTTTGCAGGAATATACACAAAAGCAAAAATGGGAATTGCCGCGCTACAAGGTTGTTAAAGAGGCCGGTCCCAAGCATCGCAAGGTTTTTTGGATGGAAGTAAAAATTAGGGGGAGGCGGTATGGGTTGGGTAGAGGGGGTAATAAGAAGGAGTCTGAACAGCGGGCAGCTATGCAAGCTTTGAAGGCACTTAAGGCGGAGCAAAAAAATGGTGGCAGAGTGGAGAGAAGGGGACTTAAGGGTATTATTTCTCAGGTAAGGAAGAAAATAAAAATATAATGGCTAAGTTATTGATTAAAAACGGCAGAGTTGTTGATCCCGCCTCTAATTTAGACGGTCAACGGGACGTTTTGATTGTTGATGGGAAGATTAAAACAATTAAGTCGCAAGTAATGAGTCGCGGAGCACGAGTCATCGAGGCTAAAGGGATGCTGGTTCTGCCTGGCTTGATAGATATGCACGCCCATCTGAGGGATCCCGGTCGACCTGATAAGGAGACGATTGCTTCTGGCACCAGGGCCGCCGCCATGGGCGGGTTTACCACTATTTGCTGCATGGCTAACACAGAGCCTCCCATTGATAATGCCGCGGTTGTTAAATACGTGAAGAATAAAGCGGAGATAGAAGGGGTGGTCAATGTTTTGCCAATTGCTGCGGTGACCAAAGGGCTTAAGGGGGAAGCTCTAGCAGAGATGGGGATGATGTTAAAGGAGGGAGCCGTTGCTTTTTCTGATGATGGTCAGCCAATTATGCGGGCAGACGTTATGCGTCGAGCTTTAGAATACGCCAGGCAGTTTAAAGTGCCAATCATTTCTCATTGTGAAGATAAGGCGCTCTCCCATGGCGGCTCGATGAACGAAAGTGCTCTTTCAACTGCTTTGGGCTTGCCAGGTATCCCGGCGCTAGCAGAAGAAAACATGGTGGCGCGCGATATAGCTCTGGCTAGAGAATTCGGCAGGCTACACATTGCCCATGTGTCGTCCGCAAAATCTGTCGATCTGATCCGGCAGGCAAAGAAAAAGAAAATAGACGTGACTTGTGAAACTTGTCCGCATTATTTCTCTTTAACCGAAGAAGCGGTTAAAGATTATGATACCAATGCCAAGGTTAATCCTCCGTTAAAGTCCAGGACAGATGTTAAGGCTATTATCAAAGGCTTAAAGGACGGGACTATCGATGTTATCGCAACGGATCATGCGCCGCATAATATTGAAGAGAAAGAGCTTGAGTTCAATTCAGCAGCTTTTGGCCTGGTTGGCTTGGAAACCGCGCTGGCGCTGGTAATTACATACTTGGTAGACACAAAAGAGCTGACGCTAAAGAAGGCAATTGAAAAACTGACAACCAGCCCAGCCAAAATTCTTGGCTTGAATAAAGGGGCGCTTAAAATTGGGGCTGATGCCGATCTGGTCATCGTTGATCCCAAAGCCGGGTGGACGGTTGACCCCTCACAATTCGCCTCCAAAAGCAAAAATTCCCCGTTCAACGGGTGGAAGCTCAAAGGTAAAGTCCTCTGCACCATCGTGAGTGGCAAAGTGGTAGTACGCGATGGTAAAGTTTGTAGCTAGCTGCTTGTTAGCAGTAATTTTCTTATCTGGTTGTGGAGATCTTGAGACAAGCTCCTCGGTTTCCAGTATTACAATTTCTCCTTCGAGTATCACAGTGGGAATAGCCAAAAGTACATTGTTTAGCGCGATTGTCAAAAATAGCGCCGGGAATATTATTAGTGCTTCTCCGACCTGGAGCGTGAGCGGAACAGGAAGCATAAATAGTTCAACCGGATTATTTACCGCTGGTAGTGCCAGTGGAGAGGGGACAGTCACGGCTACCTATGGTGGGATTTCTGACACGGCCGCTGTTACCACTACTATTAATGGCTGGGTAGCGGGAAGAGTGTTGGACAGTCTTGGCAAAAAAGTCCAGGATATAAAGGTTTATTTGATCGGGACCAGCCTCGAGGATTTTACCGATTCTGATGGCGATTATTCAATTCCAAGTGTTCCTGCCGGAACTTACGAAGTGTGGACGGATAGAGATTCATCGATTTATCGTGCAGCCTCAAAAGAAGCTACTGTCGTTAGCGGGGAGACGGAAACAGTAAACTTTACTATCTTATACTTTACCGATCCACCCGATCTTAATCCCCCGGTGTTTGAGTTCGAATAATGGCGGTGGGAGGGATAAATGGTCTGGATTAAATTCATTGTTTGCTCGCTGGTTATCTTTTTTGCCGGGCATAAAGTTGCCAAATATGGTGACATGATTGCCGAAAAAACCGGTCTCTGCCGAGCCTGGCTCGGCCTAACTCTTTTGGCCGCGGTAACCTCTCTGCCTGAATTGGCCAACGCTGTGTCGGCGACAACCGCTAATTTACCAGAGCTGGCTGTCGGAGATATCCTCGGCGCCTGCATGATCAATGTCCTTACCTTGGCCATGCTTGATATTATCCTTTGGTTTAGAGGACGCAAGTCAATTTTCATAAAATCTGAAAAAAACAATATTCTCTCGGCACTTTTTGGCATGGGCCTGTTAAGTTTTGTGGCTTTTTCCCTGGCGGTTACCCGTTATTTTATTGATTTTCAGATTTTTGGTGTTTCCGGTTATACTTTGGCAATTGTTTTGATCTATCTTGTTATTCAAAAAATATTATATTCTCAGAGCCAGGCTGAAAAAACAGAGGAGAAAAAGCATTATGATCAGGTGTCCAGTTTCAAGACATATTTGGGCTTTTTGCTTTGTGCCTTAATTGTTATTATTGCCGGTGGTTGGCTGCCTTTTATTGGGGCGGAGATTGTGGAGATTATGGGTTGGGGTAGGACTTTTGTAGCCGTGCTGTTTTTGGGCTTTGCCACAACCCTGCCTGAAGCCACCGTTTCTCTCTCAGCCTTGCGTTTGGGCTCGGTTGGCATGGGTATTGGTAATCTTTTAGGTAGTAATATTTTTAACGTAGCAATATTGTTTGTGGCAGACGTTTTTTATCAACCCGGAGACCTATTGACCGCAGTGCCGGTGAGTATGATCTTCGCGGCTTTATTTGGGGCCCTGCTGACATTTATTGTTTTCCTG
The DNA here is from genome assembly GCA_001771365.1 of candidate division WOR-1 bacterium RIFCSPLOWO2_02_FULL_46_20. Taxonomy (GTDB): domain Bacteria; phylum Margulisbacteria; class WOR-1; order O2-12-FULL-45-9; family O2-12-FULL-45-9; genus O2-12-FULL-45-9-A. Next base: position 7,499 of record METP01000046.1, read on the forward strand.
GCACTAGAGAAACGGATAAAAAATCGAATCCCTTCCCTGTTAATTGTGTTTTGTTATCTCCTGTCCCTTTTTCTCCTCTTCAAAGCCAGCGCGATGTAAGCAAAAGTGTCGTAATCTCGACACCTATTAACTAACAACACGATCCGATTTTATCGGATCTACAACTAACAACTTACAACTACTCCCTAAATTTTTCCCGTAATTATTATAAATAATAGTTGTTTGTTGTAAGTTGTAGTCCGCCGCAGGCGGACGTCTTGTTAGGTGGTAACTAGCTTGCTACCCCTTGAACATGGAGGTTTAGAATGATTATTAAATGTTGTCTGCTTATTTTACTTGCTCTCCTGCTTTCCTCATGTTCCACCCAAAAGGATGAAAAAAATATTAACACCGGTTTTCGCGAGGATGATGTTGCTATAGTTGAAGAACAGGCGGCGTCTCCTGAAGTTGATGCTCGTCAACCTATCTATATATATAATCAGCAAAAGCAAAATGAAGAGCAAGAAACCACTTTACGTTTGAATGGCGACCCCCTCCTCCTGCGCAACAACTATGTTCGGTTAGTTGGGGTGGTCAGTGGGGGAAGACCGATGGCTCTTGTTGAAGTCGGGGGGAGGGGTTGTGTTCTAGGTGCAGGCGAAATGGTGAGTGGTTGTCGGGTGGTTAGTATTATGGAGAATTGCATAATACTTAGTAATGCAGGAAGTAGTAAGTTATGAGGCAGATTGTTGTTTTAATAATGCTCTTAAATTATTTGGTTGGCACCTCTTTGGCGAGTTTGCCATTACCCAAGGTTGAATTCGAAGATGCCGCGGTTTTAGATGTGGTGCGCATTCTGGCTAAGCAAGCAGGCCTAAATTTAGTTGTTAGTGGAAATGGCGGCTTGGATCAGACAAAACGGACAACGTTGCATCTCAAAAATGTTACAGCTGAAGAAGCGTTAGAATACGTGTTAAAAACCAACGATATGACTTTTGAGAGGAAAGGAAGCGCCGTACTAGTGTCTATGTTGTTGCAGGATCCTGAGGCAAAAGGTGAGATTGAAACAATGAGTCTCAAGTATCTCTCAGCCGAGAAAATATCCTCCCTGCTGGCAAGAGTTCTCCCGGTACTAAAAACTAGTATGGGCGGCAGCGCCAACTCTATTGTCCTGAAAGGGCGAGGAGAGATGATTGATGAGGCAAGAAAACTTATCTCTTCGGTCGATTTGCCTATTCCTCAGATATTAATTGAATGTAAAGTTCTGGAAATCTCTGAATCAGACTCCATGCATTTGGGGCTTTCTTACGGTGAAGAGGCCGGGACTATTCAGTTTTTAACCGATAAAGATACCAGAAAAACCTCTGCAGTAAGTGACTTGCAGACAACCTTAAATGGCTTGATCAGCAATGGGCAAGCAAAAATTGTCGCCAGCCCAAAAATCGCTACGCTTGATGATCACCAAGCAGTTCTTAATATTGGCAGTCGTATTCCTTATGCGGTTCCGGTCAGCAGTACATCAGGCAGTACTCAATGGACAGTTGAATATATCGAGGCAGGGGTTAAGCTGAAGATTACTCCCCGCCTTGGGGAGGCAGGCTATATTACGACTTCAATTCAGCCTGAAGTTTCTTCAGTGTCCGAATGGCGAACAACCGCCGCCGGAGATTTCCCCGTTATCAGCTCACGCAACGCCCAGGCAACACTGCGGGTGAAGGATGGGGAGACAATTGTGGTTGGTGGTTTAATGTCAGAATCCGAGAGAGAGAATGTTTCTCGCGTGCCGATTTTGGGCTATATTCCTTTAGCCGGGATATTGTTTCAAAATAAAACCATGGAGAAGGCGAAAACAGAGATAGTTTTTCTAATTACGCCGCATGTGATCTAACCTGGAAGTTTAAAGGGGAACCAGCTTTACTCTCCCCAGCGCCCCCAACTGGTCGTCCTTGATAATTAAGACACCGTCCAAGCCCCTGATCTTTTTTGCCAATTGTAAACCATGATTAATATCTGTAATTTCTTTGACAACATTGCCGATGGCGGTTGCCGCGGCATCAGCCAAAGCCGCGCTTTTGGCGATTACGACCACGGCATCGGCTTTGCCAAAACTAAAAGAATGGCCCACTGTTCCTGAGGAGGTGCAAACCGAAAAAGGTTCCTTTCTTGGGTCAAGCTCCAGAGCGATTTTTTCTGAAAAGGCTGAGCCCCCAGCGAAAATGCCGACTTTGCGGGGTTGTTTAATTTTTAAAAGGATATCGCCGCCATTTTCAACGATTATTTCGTCGGTAAAAGCCAGTAGCTCTTTACCCACAAACTCAGCCAGGGCGCCGGCTACCGTTGCCATGGGGCCAACCTTAGCTATTTTGGCGGCGGCGCCCATTGCTTTGACAATTGGCGGAGCGTCACGACGAATTTTTAGCGGAGAATATGACTTGGCAAAGTTCTGGTCGGAGCCGATATACCTTTCGATGTCTGAGCGGTATTGCAAAACAAAGGCCAGGGCTTTGTCGTAAAGGTTTTTATCGGACAGGATAAGCAGGTCGGTCTCTTGTTCGATAATTTCACACTTAATCAGGTTATCAGCCTTGACGTAGTTACGGTAAGCGCGTTCCTGATAAGCCATTACAGCTTCCCCTTAGTCGACGGGACACCTTTTTTCCTTGGATTAATCTGGCAGGCTTTGGAGAGGGCAACACCAAAAGCTTTGAAGATCGATTCTATTTTATGATGAGTGTTTTTCCCCCGCTTGAGATCAATATGCAGGGTTATCCCTGATGTATAGACAAAAGATTCAAAAAATTCGCGCAGCATCTCGGCATCAAGAAATAATGTTACGCTCTTTCCTGTTTCAATGTCTCCGATAAATGAAACAAACTGTTTTACGAATCTCGCTTTAAATGTAAAATGTGGCCGGCCGGAAATATCAACGGCCGCTTTAACTTCGGAGAGCGATTCATCCATGGGAACAACGGCGTGGCCATAGCGCTCGATTTTTTTCTTTGCACCCAAAGCTTTTTTAAACGCTTCTCCCAGGGTTAGCCCGGTATCTTCGACTAAATGATGCAGATCGACTTCGATGTCGCCCTTAGCGGTTAATTTTAAATCAAAAAGGCCATGTTTGGAAAAAAGTGTAAACATGTGGGCCAGAAAAGGAATAGGGTAATCAATTTTGCTTTTGCCGGATCCGTCAATAAGCAAGTCAATTTTAATGTCTGTTTCTTTGGTTCTGCGATTAATTTTTGCCTGCCTTTTTTTCACTTTGACTCATCCTCGAATAGAACGGCTTGATTGCCGGTCTTTGATTGTTTTACTTTTATCCCCAGGTGTTCATATGCCGCCGCGGTGGCCATTCTCCCTCTTGGGGTTCTCTCGATAAAGCCAATTTGCAGCAGATATGGCTCATAAACATCTTCGATCCCTGTTGCTTCTTCGTGGATCGAGGCGGCTAAGGTGTCAACTCCGACCGGGCCGCCGGAAAATTTTTTGATAATTGATTCTAGTATCCGACGGTCGATTTTATCCAGGCCCAATTCGTCGACATCCAAGCTGGCGAGGGCATTTTTGGCAGTTGCTTCATCAATCTTTCCTTTGGCTTTGACCTGCGCGAAGTCGCGTACCCGGCGCAATAGCCGATTGGCAATCCTGGGGGTGCCTCGTGAACGCCGGGCGATCTCTTCAGCTCCGGAATTTTTAATTTCTATGTTTAGAATGTTGGCAGCATGCAGGATAATTTGTTTTATCTCTTTAGGATTGTAAAATTCCAGCCGGCTGATGATGCCAAAGCGATCGCGCAGGGGGGAAGAGAGGTGTCCGATACGAGTTGTGGCGCCGATCAGCGTAAATTTTGGCAAATCAAGACGAATTGACCTGGCGCTGGGGCCTTTACCGATGATAATATCTAATCCAAAATCTTCCATCGCAGGATACAATACTTCTTCGACCACGCGATTCAAACGGTGAATTTCGTCGATAAAAAATACATCATTTGCCTGGAGATTAGTTAGAATTGCGGCGAGATCGCCCGGCCGTTCAATGGCTGGCCCCGAGGTGATTTTGCAGCTTACTCCCATTTCGTTAGCAATGATGTTTGCCAGAGTAGTCTTCCCCAGCCCTGGCGGACCACAAAAAAGCAGGTGCTCCAGCTGTTCACCGCGACCTTTAACGGCGTTGATGTGAATGTTCAGGTTTTCTTTAATTTTTTCCTGGCCAATAAAATTTTTGAAGGTCTTTGGGCGCAGCCCTTCAAAAACTTTATCTTCGTCTCTACGCGCTAGTTCAATAATCCCTTCTTCAGCCACCGGAATACACTCTCTTGTAACCGTAATAGCTCTTCATGACCTTTTTAACATAATTTCTGGTCTCAGAAATAGGGATATCTTCCACAAATTCGTCAAGGTCAAATTTATCATAATTATTGAGCCATTTTTTCACCCTGACCGGGCCGCCATTGTATCCGGCTAGTGCCAGTGGGACGTTACCATCAAAACGCTTAATTAAACTGGCTAAATAGTAGGTTCCCATTTGAATATTAACACGAGGGTCATACATATTCCAGCGAGAGTAGCGCAGGCCAAGAGCATTGGAGATTATTTTACCTGTGCCGGGAATGATCTGCATCAACCCGTGAGCGGAAGAGTGGGAAAGCGCCCGCGATTGAAAACGGCTCTCTTCCCTGATAACTGCGTAAACCAGATGAGGGTCGAGACCGTTTTCTAAGGAATATTTTTCAACATACTGCCAGAACCCGCGCGGGTAAGCAAAACTCCAAAGCTTGGGGTCCAGGCTGGCCAGTGAGTTGTCTTCCATGGCCGCATAGATTTCTTTTTCTGCGAAGTTGATCGGTTTGCTGAATTTCCCTTTCATAACATAGGCGTGGTATTGGGCCAGTCGGGCCATTTCTTTCTTAGCCGCGGGGGCCTTTTCTTCAATAAATGCGGCTTCTTCTATCGCCTCATCAGCCAGGTCAAGCGCTAAGAGCTCCTGATATTTACGTTCATGCTCTGATTCGCCGTTTGTGGTAATAGGCTTGTCAGGGATATCCGGGATGGCATGGGCTTTGATATTTAGTTTTTCGCGAGCCCGATAGGCATAATAGGAATGGTCATAATTCTTAATGGTTGTTTTGTAAGCCTCGATTGCTTCGGTGCTTTTGCCGAGTTTTTCCGCTGCTTTGCCCAGCCAAAAGTTTAAACGGTCAGCATCGTATTGGTTTGTAGCTTTTGCGGCCTCCTTAAAGTTGTCATAAGCCGCTGTATAATTATTCTGCTTATAGTAGGCATTGCCGATGAGCCAAAGGGTTTCATTGTAATAATCAGAGTTTGGATAGGACTCGATTAGCCGGCGGCATGCCGTGAGGGCTGCGTCGGTGTGGTTTTTTCTTTTATGGTAATAGCCAAGATAATAATATGCGTCATCAGCGATGTGGCTTGTTGGATACATGGCAACTAATTTTTCCAGGGCGGCGATGGCTGAGGTAAAGGAGCTGTCTGCATAGCTGTAACTACGGCCCAAGTAGTACATGGCTTCCGGCTTTGAATCCTGGTCCAGGTTAATTACCTGCTTGAAGTAGCTAATGGCTTGGCTACTCTTCCCTTTTCTTAACAGGATTCTCCCGAGCATAAGAATAGCGTCATCATGAAAAGAGCTTTTTTTGTAATATTTTTGCAGGCGGGTAAAATATTCCTTGGCTTTGGTAAAATTCCCAGCCATAAAATATTTAAGACCCCAATTATAAACGCTGGCAGCTGGCGCTTCGTAACCGGCCAGTGAGGTTTCTTTGGCCAATTTATCAAGGCGCTCAAGTCCCTGTTCGGCAAAGTAGCTGTCGCCGTGTAAAAGGTTGAGGTTTTGGTAGGTGCTAATCGCCTGGGTGTTTTTCCCTTGTTTTTCCAGGTTTACACCTAAGAGATACCGGGCCTGTGGCGCCAAATCATGTTTTGGTTCCTCGGATAAAAATTGTTTTAGGAGTCTTTCGGCCTGCGGGTAGTTGTTTAAATCGTAATAGCATCTGGATTTTTCTATTATTGCGCCTGGGATAAAGCGGCTGTTTGGGTAATAACGCAAGAGTATGTCGTAAACCTGGATAGCAAGCGCAGAATTATGTTTTTCCTGGTAAGACCGGGCAATGTAATAGTAACTGTAGTCTAAAAGAGGGAAAGAGGTGTCGTTAAGGCATAGTTTATAGCTCTCAATCGCCGCGTAATATTCTTTTTTTTGAAAGAGCTCATAGGCTTCTTTGAAGGCTGACCGTGCTTCTAACGTGGTCGAGAACGCAGGAAAAGCCTGCACCAATAGAAGAGAGAGTATTATCAGTGGTAGGCGCATGAATGTAATTATAGCGCAGCTTGTTTTAGAATACAATTTTGGCTATACTTATTATCCGGTGAACAAATTCGTGCTACTCAAAACTATTATCAAAGGTGCTTCCTTATTTGTTTTTTGTGCCTCGTTTGTTTTACTGTTGGATGGCATGTTTTTTTTTCGACTGGCTGCGCCTTCTCTCAAGCAGGTGCTAGATCAACAGCATTTGTCGTCACAACATCTTCGTTCAATGTTTCCCGCTTGGCTGGCTATGCTGGCAGTATCTTTTTCTTTCTTCTCGGGGGTTCAGCTTTATGAAACATTTAAGGGTCGAAAAAATAGCCCCAAATTATTTTCGGACGTGGCACAAACAGTCCGGAAACCAAAAGTGATCCACGGTTCGTCCTTGCTGACGGAGTATGATGTTTTTCTATTTAAGGAAGGGAACCACTCCAGGCTCCAGGACAAGCTGGGCGCGCATTTGTTGACAGTTGACGGCCAACCTGGAGTGTATTTTGCTGTTTGGGCGCCAAACGCGGAAAAAGTTTCTCTGGTCGGCGATTTCAACTACTGGAACCCTGAAACTCATCTGCTGGCGCCGCGCTGGGATGATTCAGGTATCTGGGAAGGTTTTATCCCCGAGCTTAAGGATCATTCGCTTTACAAATATCATATTACTTCCAAATATAATGGTTCTCGGATCGAAAAAGGTGATCCCTATGCCTTTTTCTGGGAAATCGCGCCGCGCACGGCCTCTATAGTTTGGTCGCTGGATTATCAGTGGGGGGATGATGCGTGGATGCGCCAAAGGCGCCAGGCAAATGCTTTGAACGCGCCGATATCAGTTTATGAGGTTCATATAGGTTCGTGGCGAAGGGTGCCGGAGGAGGGAGACCGTTCCCTCAATTATCGGGAAATGGCCCATCATCTGGCAGATTATTGCAAGCAGACGGGATTTACCCATGTTGAGTTCCTTCCGGTTATGGAGCATCCATTCTATGGTTCCTGGGGATATCAGACCACAGGTTATTTTGCGCCAACCAGCCGCTATGGCACACCGCAGGATTTTATGTACCTGGTCGACCATCTGCATCAAAACGGCATTGGTGTGATCCTGGACTGGGTGCCTTCGCATTTTCCATCCGACCAACACGGCCTGGCATATTTTGACGGCACCCATCTTTATGAACATGAAGATCCTAAACAAGGTTTCCACCCCGACTGGAAGAGTTGTATTTTTAATTATGGCCGCAACGAGGTTAAAGGCTTCCTGATTAGTAGTGCCCTGTTTTGGTTGGAGAAATATCACATCGACTGTATCAGAATTGATGCCGTTGCCTCCATGATCTACTTGGACTATTCCAGGAAAGAAGGGGAATGGATCCCCAATGAACATGGTGAGCGGGAGAATCTGGAAGCCATGCGCTTCCTGCAGCGGCTCAATAAGGTTGTTTATAGTGAACAACCGGACGTACAAACTATTGCCGAGGAATCAACTGCCTGGCCCATGGTAACACGGCCAATTGATATGGGTGGGCTGGGTTTTGGCCTTAAATGGAACATGGGTTGGATGCATGACACGCTCAAGTATATTTCCCAGGACCCGATCTTTCGCAGGTATCACCAGGATCAATTATCTTTCAGTCTCTGGTACGCTTTTTTTGAGAACTTCATGCTTTCTTTGTCTCATGATGAAGTGGTCCATGGCAAAGGTTCAATGTTTGGCAAGATGCCGGGCGACGATTGGCAAAAATTCGCTAACCTGCGGCTGCTTTATGGTTACATGTTTGGTCATCCCGGCAAGAAACTGCTTTTCATGGGCTGTGAATTTGGTCAGTGGAAAGAATGGTCCCATGAAGAAAGCCTGGAATGGCACGCGCTCAATTTTGACCCGCACCAGCAGCTGCTGCGCTGGGTCAGCGACCTGAATTATCTGTATCGGGCTGAGCCGTCTCTTTTTGAAAATGACTTTTGCCAGGACGGCTTTGAATGGATTGACTTCGGCGACCACCAAAACAGTGTCATCAGTTTTATTCGCAAAGGGCGCTCCAATGGTGATATCATGTTGGTGGTTTGTAATTTTACTCCAGTGCCCCGAATAAATTACCGGGTTGGTGTGCCGGCTGATGGTTTCTGGCAGGAAAAGCTGAATAGCGATGCCAGGGAATATGGCGGCAGTGGCTTGGGCAACTTTGGTGGTTTTGCGGCCGATTCGGTGCCAGCGCACGGCAGGCCTTTTTCTCTAAATTTAACGCTCCCACCGCTGGGAGTTGTTTTTTTTAAGAGTTCAGTAAGCAAAAGATGAAGGCGGCAATATTAGCGGGTGGATTAGGCACCAGGCTTCACCCTTTAACAGTTGATCTTCCCAAGCCAATGATGCCCATGGCCAATCGGCCGATCATGAGCTATTTAATGGAGCTTTTGGCCAGGCATGGTTTTGCTGACCTTTGCGTTTTGCTTTATCACCAACCAGAAGTGATCAAGGATCATTTTAAAGACGGGGGAGAATTTGGCGTAACCATAAAATATGTTGAAGCCACTAAGGATTTTGGCACGGCTGGCGCGATCAGGCTTGCTTATCCTAATCTTAAGGAGCCGCTGCTGGTTATTAGCGCCGATTTGATCACTGACATTAATCTGGCCGCGGCGCTAGATTTTCACCGGCAAAAAAAATCTCTGGCCACGATGGTGCTAACCAGAGTACAAAATCCGCTTCCCTATGGCATTGTTATTACTGATGATGAAGGGCGCATAAAAAAGTTTCTGGAAAAACCAACCCCGAGCGAAGTCTTCTCTGACACGATCAATGCGGGTATTTACGTGCTGGAACCCAAAGCGGTTGCTCGTATCCCGGCGCAGAAACAGTTTGATTTCAGTTGTGACTTTTTTCCGGCCCTGCTAAAAGAGCAGCAAATTATTTACGGCTATGTGGCCGAGGGATATTGGAAAGATATCGGCAAGATAGAAGAGTATCGTCAAGCCCATTATGATTTGCTTAATGGCCAAGTTAAGGTTAACCTCGAAGGGAATAGATATAAGCAAAGCAGGTTCATTGTTGGTGACAATGTTCAGCTTCCTGGTTCGGTGGTGTTGGAGGGGGTAGGGATGATTGGCGATAACACGCTTGTTGGCGAAAATGTGATTTTAATGGATACGATTATTGGCAGCGATTGTAAGATTGCCAGGGATAGCGAATTAAGGGCAACCATTGTCTGGCGCGGGACAGATATTGGTCCGGAAGCCAGGTTGGAAAAAGCCATCGTTTGTAATGACGTCAAAATTGGCTCTTTGGTTTATATTCAGGAAGGAGCGGTAGTCGGTGGTGAAACAGAGATTGGCTGCGAAGCGGTTATTTATCCCTTTATCAAGGTTTGGCCACGCAAAGTGATTGAGGAAAAATCGAGAGTTTCCCGTTCGGTTATCTGGCGGGAGCGCTGGACCAGATCAATTTTTGGCCAGCACGGCGTAACCGGTCTATGCAATGTTGAGATTACGCCGCAGTTTGCCGTGGCGCTGGGTGCGGCCTATGGCTCGGTTGTGGGTAAGGGGAGCATTATTTCCTGTAGCCGGGACAGCCACAAAGCCTCACGTATGATCTTTCAGGCCCTGATCTCCGGCGTTTTAGCCACGGGGGTTAATCTCTCTGACTTGGAAATGGTCCCTATTCCAGTTAACCGTTTTGAGGTGCGCTCGCTCAAGTCAAAAGGGGGATTTCATGTTCGGAAATCGCCTTTTGATACGGAGGTCATCGACATAAAATTCTTTGATGAGCGAGGTTTGGACATTAGCTCGGCGGTTGAGAAAAAAATCGAGCGTAATTTTTTTGGCGAAGATTTTGTCCGAAGCAATGTCAAAACGGTCGGCGAATTAACTTTTCCCATCCATAAAGTGACCGAGGAGTACCGGACAAGGCTTTTAGCGTGTTTGGATACCCGGGCGGTTGCCGGCTCAAAAATAAAATTGGCCATTGATTATGCTTATGGCTCCGCCGCGCAGCTTTTTCCTTCAATTCTAGGAGAATTAGGATTGAAGGTTGTTTCTCTTGACGCTTACATTGATGAAACTAAAATAACCAAGGACCGGAAAACTTTTGAAAAATCCTGGAGCCAAATGACCCAGATAGTAAAAAATCTGAATATTGGTCTTGGGGTTGTCATGGATACCGGTTCAGAAAAGATTTTTCTCTGCGACGAAAAAGGCAGGATGATCGATGGCAGCCAAGCGCTGGCCATGATGGCTCTGTTGACCTTGAAATTGAACAAGCATGCGATTATTGCCGTACCGGTCAAAGAATCCAAAGCTATTGATGAATTGGCGCGCCAATACAAGGGTAAGGTTATTAGGACCGGCAACAGCCCTCGGGCTATGATGGAAGTTGCTGAGTCTGGACAGGCGATTTTTCTGGGAGAGAGTCAGGGCGGGTTTATTTTTCCTGATTTCATGCCGTGCTTTGACGGAATGTATTCGGTTTGTAAACTGGTTGAATTTTTGGCCAGAGCGAAGGTACGGCTTTCCGATCTGGTGGCGGAACTGCCTGTTATTAGGCTGGTTAGCCTGGATATTCCTTGTTCCCAGGAAAAAATGGGTTTGGTGATGCGCTTTGCAATTGAGCAAGCCAGGAAAACCGAAAAAATAGAAATGATTGACGGCCTTAAGTTTTGGCAGGGCGACGACTGGATATTGGTCTTGCCGGATACCACGCGGCCGGAGATCCATTTGTCTGCTGAAGCCGCGACTGAAAAACGCGCGCGTTTGCTTTTGGCTAAGTACCAAAAAATGATTGAATCGATTAAGGAGGGAAAAATATGAAGATACTGTTTGTTTCGTCGGAGGTTGTCCCTTTTGCCAAGACCGGAGGACTGGCTGATGTGGCCGGCGCCTTACCCAAGGCTTTAAAAGAGTTGGGACACGATATCAGGCTCTTTATGCCGCGCTATAAAAAAATCGAGGCGGCCAATTTCGGTTTAAAGAAGGTTTCAGAGGAGATTTGGGAGGGAAAAATTCCCGGATCAGACGTTGTTATCTATTTTTATGAAAATGAAAAATATTTCGGCGGCCGTGAAGAATTGTACCAGGTAAAAGGTGTTGATTACGAAGATAACCTGGAAAGATTCGCGGCTTTTTGCCAGGCAACGCTCCGGCTGCCGAAAGCTTTGAATTGGACACCGGAAATTATTCATTGCAACGACTGGCAATCAGCCTTGATTGCCGCTTACGTTAAGCTCGGCAGTGAGCCGATCTATAGCCGGATCGGGGTTGTCTATTCAATTCACAATATGGGTTATCTGGGTCTCTTCCCCAAGGAAAAAATGCCGGCCACCGGGTTGGGTTGGGATCAGTTCTCTACCGACAAACTGGAATTTTGGGGCAAAATTGCGCTGTCCAAGGCGGGCTTTATTTACGCGGATGTTATTAACACAGTTTCACAGACTTATGCCAAAGAGATCCAGACCGAAGAATATGGCCATGGGCTGGACGGCCTGATTCGGCATCGCAGCCGAGACGTTTATGGTATTGTCAACGGCTTGGATTACGATGTTTGGAACCCGGCAACTGACAAAAATATCCCCCAGCGTTATTCCACGATTTCGCTTTTGGGTAAGGCGGCAAACAAGGCTGCCCTGCAAAAGCAGAACAACCTGCCGCAAAAAAAGGAAACTCCGGTGATCGGCATGATAACGCGTCTGGCTGACCAGAAGGGCCTGGATATTTTAGCCGGCGCGCTTGACGAAATCATGAAACTAAAATGCCAGTTTATTGTTTTGGGAACAGGTGACCCACAGTATCATGAGCTATTAACGCGGGCCAAGCAAAAATATCCGGATTACATCGGTGCCAACCTTAAGTTTGACGCCATGCAGGCCCAGCTGATCTATGCCGGCTCTGACATGTTCCTGATGCCATCGCGCTATGAACCTTGTGGGCTGGGGCAGTTGATCAGCTTTAAATATGGCACGATCCCGATCGTGCGAAAAACTGGCGGATTGGCTGATACGGTGCATAATTTTATCAGCAAAACAGGGGAAGGCGACGGTTTTGTCTTTCAGGAATACAGTTCGGCTGCTTTGCTGGATGCAGTTAAGCGCGCCATGGCTGCGTATAAGAAGAAGACGCTCTGGAAAAAATTGGTTGAGAAGGTAATGGACTATGATTATTCGTGGGGCACCTCGGCTAAACATTACCAGGAACTTTATGCCAGGGCTCGTAAGTAAAGGGGCTTGACTTTGTCATGACGGAAGATTAGAATTCTATTCGGTTGTTATAAGGAGGAATATATGCAAGAACAAATCGGGCGAACGGCGGGAAAAGTTTGGGAAACCCTGGGACAAAAAGGTGAAATTAATATGGAGATGCTGCCCAAAGTGATCAAAGAAAAAAGTGAAGTAACTTTTCAGGCTCTGGGTTGGCTGGCTCACGAAGGCAAGATCATTTACCATAAGAAGGGAGACAAAAGCTTCGTAGCGCTTTCGCTGCCTGAACAAGAGGTTTTTAAGACTGCCCATTGAGCCGATATGTATGTATCCATGGCCATTTTTATCAGCCTCCGAGAGAGAATCCCTGGCTGGAAGAGATTGAGCTTCAGGAGTCGGCTTATCCTTATCACGACTGGAATCAACGCGTAACCGCTGAGTGCTATGCTCCCAATGTTGCTTCTCGCATCCTTAATCACGACAACAAAATCATTAATATTATTAACAACTATTCAAAAATCAGTTTTAATTTTGGGCCCACTCTTCTTTCCTGGCTGGACAAAAAAGAGCCGGATGTATATTCCGCCATCCTGGATGCTGACATTTTAAGTCAGCAAAATTTTACCGGCCACGGTTCAGCCCTAGCCCAGGTCTACAACCATATGATTATGCCATTAGCCAATAGCCGTGATAAGGAAACACAGATTGTTTGGGGGATCAAGGATTTTGAATATCGCTTTAAGCGGAAACCCGAAGGTATGTGGCTGGCGGAAACTGCCGTCGATCTAGAAACCCTGGAACTTATGGCAAAACATGGCATCCGGTTCACGATTCTGGCGCCAAACCAGGCTAAACGGATCCGTAAGATAGGCAGTAAAAGCTGGAGGGATGTTAGCGGTGGACGAGTTAACCCCAAATCTCCCTATTTGGTCAATCTTTCGTCCGGCCAAAAAATAGTGATTTTTTTCTATGATGGGCCCGTCTCTCAGGACGTGGCTTTTGCCGGTTTGTTGAATAACGGCGAGAACTTTGGCAACCGGCTGGCCGGTGCTTTTGTGGATCAAGAAAATGAACCACAGCTGGTGCACATTGCTACTGATGGCGAGTCTTACGGCCACCATCACCGGAACGGGGAAATGGCGCTTTCCTATTGTCTATATCATATCGAGAATAATGGTTTGGCTGAGTTAACCAATTATGGCGCTTATCTGGCAGAGAACGAACCAGTATATGAAGCCGAGATCTTTGAGAATTCGTCCTGGAGCTGCGCCCATGGCGTGGAGCGTTGGAAAGCTGATTGCGGCTGCAATTCCGGCTGTCATCAGGGTTGGCGCCAGCAATGGCGCGCCCCGCTCAGGCAGGCGATGGATTGGTTAAGGGACGAATTGGTCAAGATTTACGAGCTGGAGATGTCGACACTGGTCAAGGATCCCTGGCGGGCAAGGAATGATTATATTGAAGTTATTCTAAATCGATCCGAAGAAAACAATGAACTGTTCCTGACCAGGCAAGCGGGCGCGAAACTTGCCTGGCAGAAACAGGTCAAGGCGCGGCAGTTGCTGGAGATGCAGCGTTATGCCATGCTCATGTTCACGAGTTGCGGTTGGTTTTTTGACGACGTTTCAGGGATAGAGACCGTTCAGATCATACTTTATGCCTCACGGGCTATCCAGCTGGCGCAAGAGATAAGCGGAATTAATTTTGAGTCAGCTTTTGTGAAAAAACTGGAACAGGCCTCGGGCAATCTGCCTGCTCTTGCCAATGGCGCAGAGGCTTACAAAAGGTATGTCAAGCCCGAAATCCTTGACCTTTCGAGAGTTGGTGCGCATTACGCGATTTCTTCCCTGTTTGAGGATTATCCTGCCAATGTCAAGCTCTTTTGCTACTGGGTAGACAAACAATCTTTTGAGCGGTTGGAGAAAAACAACGCAAAACTGGCGGTGGGTAAGGCACACATCTATTCCACCCTGACGGCAGAAGAGCTTGATGTCTGCTTTGCTGTCGTGCATTTGGGTGGCGAAGAATTTTTTGGCGGGGTCAATTATTGCGGCAAAAACGGCAATTTTGATGACATGGTTAAAAGGATCAAAGAAGTCTTTTTAACCGATGGCCGAGAAAAAGTTAAATCTTTACTTGACGATTATTTTATCCACAATAATTATTCGCTCCGACATCTCTTTTGTGATGAACAGCGAAAGATCCTTAGTCTGGTAGCCAAGCCGGCTTTTGAAGAGATTAAAGAGTCGCTGCGCCTGATCTTTGAGAAACATTACCAGACTATCCGAGGCATGAACAAGCTGCGGATCCACCTGCCGATGGCGCTTTATACTACGGCCAAATTTGTGATCAATAATGAGCTACGGCAATTGCTGGAGGCGGACGAATTTAATCATGCCCGTTTTCAAAAAGTTGTCGAAGAGTTCAAGGACTGGCCGATAAAACTGGACCGCAAAACCATTATCTATCATGCTTCGCTGGTGATCAATCGCCTGGTGGAAAAGTGTTTTGCTTTTCCCGAGAATATCAATTGGCTTAAGCAGGTTAATTTGACACTCCAGGTTTTTCTTGGCCCGCCGTTGGGGTTGAACCTTAATCTTTGGCGAGCCCAAAATCTTTATTTTAAGATTGGTCAAAAACTTTATGCCGTGATGTCAAATAAAGAAGCTAAGGGATCAGAAGACGCCAGTCGCTGGAGACAGGAATTTGATAGGTTGGGAGAATATCTTAAAGTCAGGGTTAGATAATGATCAGAGATCGTGGCAGCGGGATTTTATTGCATATTACCTCTTTACCGTCGCCTTATGGTATTGGCGACCTGGGCCCGGGGGCTTTTAGTTTTGCTGATTTTTTGGCTAAGGCTGGTCAATCCTTTTGGCAGGTTTTGCCGCTTTGCCCCACGGATTCGGCCAGTGGCAACTCTCCTTACAGCAGCAATTCGGCTTTTGCCGGAAATATCTTGTTAATCAGTCCTGAGCTGCTGGTGGTGGACGGATTTTTATCCCAAAAGGAATTGAAGACCGCGTCTGATCTTCCGGCCGATTGCTCCGATTATCAAGAGGCCATCCCATACAAAATCAAGTTACTGGACCTGGCTTATGATAATTTCCGTCGCGGCAAAAAACTGCGCCAGGAGTTCTCGGGTTTTTGTTTGGCCAATTCCTCCTGGCTGGATAATTTTGCCGTTTTTGTGGTATTAAAGACGAAGCGCTTTGGTTGGACTGCCTGGGGCAGTTGGGATAGCGCTTTGCGTGATCGTCAGCCGAAGCAGCTTGAGGCGGCCAAGCGGGAGTATGTCCAGGCCATTGAACGCGAAAAGTTCTTTCAATACATTTTTTATAAGCAATGGTCTGAATTGCGAAAATATTGTAATAGCAAAGGCGTTAAGTTGATTGGGGATATCCCGATCTATGTTTCTTATGACAGCGCGGATGTTTGGGAACACAGACAAATTTTTAAACTGGACGAGAACGGACAGTTAGCCGCCTTGGCCGGTGTGCCGCCGGATTATTTTAGCCGGACCGGACAATTGTGGGGTAATCCAGTTTATCGCTGGGAGGTACTTAAACAGCAGTCATATAAATGGTGGTTGCAGCGGCTGGAGCATAACCTGGGTCTTTATGATGTGGTTAGGATTGATCACTTTCGCGGTTTTGTCAGCTATTGGGAAGTACCGGCGGGAGAAGTAACCGCGGTTAACGGCCGCTGGGTCAAAGCCCCGGCAGAAGATTTCTTTGCTGCGGCAATCCGGAAGCTGCCGGACCTGGATTTAATCGCTGAAGATCTGGGCACTATTACCGATGAGGTCAAGGAAATCATGACGCAGTTTGGCTTTCCCGGCATGAAGATATTACTGTTCGCTTTTGGCGGGGACTTGAAAAAACACCCTTATTTGCCGCACAATTATTCTGAAAACTGCGTGGTTTATACCGGCACCCATGACAATAGTACAGTTAGAGGCTGGTACGAAAACATAGCTTTGCCTCACGAGAAAAAAAATCTGGCTGAGTACCTGGGCCATTGTCCATCACCTGGCCAGGTTAATTGGGATTTGATTAAACTGGCGCTAAACTCCGAAGCTAAGCTTTCGATTTTTCCGCTACAGGATATTCTCGGCTTAGGCAATGAAGCCAGGATGAATGTCCCCTCCCAAAGCCACGGCAACTGGCAGTGGCGGGTTTTGGCCAGCCAACTCGATCGCTCAATTGCCGAGCGCTTGCGGCAATTAACCATATTGTCCAAGCGAGATTGAATGAAGAAAAGATTGGATCAACTTTTAGTAGAGAAAGAACTTTTCGCATCGCGCTCAAAAGCCCAGGCCGCGATTATGGCTGGTCAGGTCTATGTTAATGGCCAGAAAAGTGATAAGGCCGGAAAACTTTTCTCTGCTGACGCGCGAATTGAGATCAAAGGAAACCTTTGTCCTTACGTTAGTCGTGGGGGGGTGAAGCTTGAGAGGGCGCTTGATGAGTTTAGGGTTGAAGTAAAAGACAAAATCTGCCTGGACATAGGTGCTTCGACCGGCGGATTTACCGATTGTCTGCTTCAGCGCGGCGCCGCTAAAGTTTATGCTATTGATGTTGGTTATGGACAGCTTGCCTGGAAGCTTCGTCAGGAGGAGCGGGTTGTGGTTGTTGAGAAAACTAATGTTCGACACCTAGTTCCAGAAAATTTTTATTCTCGTTACTCGTTACCTGCCTGCCGCCTGCCTGCCGGTAGGCAGGGGAAGGCGCGACCAATTACTCATTACCCAGCGCTTGCTGTTGTTGACGTTTCCTTTATTTCTCTGGCAAAGGTTTTGCCGGCGGTTTACAGCTTATTGGCTGACAAAGCAGAAATCATTGCTCTAATTAAACCTCAGTTTGAGGCGAAGCGAGAACAAGTTGGCAAGGGTGGGATAGTTCGGAGCGAGGAGATTCGAAGTGAAGTAGTTGAGAAAGTAAAAACTGAGGCCAAGGCTGTAGGTTTCAAGGTTAAAGGTCTTATCCAATCGCCAATCACCGGCGCTGATGGAAACGTTGAATTTTTGCTTCTTTTGACAAAAGGGGATATAATTTCCCTGTAATGCAACAGATCCTAATCTCTTTATTGGTCGGTATTCTTCTGGGCTTGTTTATTTTCTTTTTTATCAGTCAAGCGCGTCAGCGACAACAGCTGGCCAAAGCAGAGCCCACTCGTTTTTCAGAAAAGGAAGCGGAGGGCTTGCTTGGTCAAGCGGGTTATCGGATTTTAGATAAGCAATTTAAAGAAACAATTATTACCAATATAGACGGTAAAGACCATGTTGGTTATCTGCTGGCGGATTATACGGTTCAAAGGGATAAAGATAAATTCGTGGTAGTAATCAAAACGGGGGAAGGGGAGGGGGATCCCAATGAGCCGGTTTTTCGGAGAAAACTTATGGAATACCGGCTGGCTTTTAAAGACTACGGGATTTTGGTTTTGGATGTTGGCCGCGGCGAGCTGCACGAAGTTCATTTTCGCTTTCCTCATGAACGAAATATCGACTTTTTCTTTAGATTCTTAACCGCCCTGTTTATTGTTTTTGGCGTCATTGGTATAATCTGGCTGCTGATCAGCTTAAAGCTTTTCTAAGGAGGAGCCCATGACAACCATAGGAGTCATTTATAAAAAAGAAGATAAATTAATAGCCGGCACGGCCAGGCAGGTGATTAAAGAACTTGAAGGAAAAGGTTATACGCTCGACCTTAACAAGGCAAAATTTGTTATTACTTTGGGTGGGGACGGCACGATCTTGCGGGCCGCCAGGCTTTTGGCTGAAAAGAAAATACCAATATTAAGCATACACATGGGCGGGCTTGGTTTTATGGCGGAGATCGAACTGCATAAGCTGGATGAAGCTTTGGCGCTGGTTAAAAAAGGAAAATTTACCATTGATGAAAGGATGATGATGGAGGCCCAGGTTGGAGGCAGAAAAATGACCGCCCTCAATGACATTGTTATTTGCAAAAGCGGTATTGCCCGGGTTATTAAGCTTGAGCTGAAAGGGGTTGCCGAATACACGGCTGACGGCATGATTTTTTCTACGGCAACCGGCTCAACCGCTTATAATTTATCAGCCGGCGGCCCCATTCTTACTCCGGAATCAAAAAGCATCGTTGTTTCAGCCATTTGTCCGCACAGCATAAGCAACCGTTCTATTGTGATGGATGGGCCGATTGATGTTGTCTTAAACAGAGGGAAAGAAACACTCTTAACGGCTGACGGGCAGCACATGGTTCCGCTGCGTGAAGGGCAAAAAATCCGCATCCAGACATCAGAATTAAAGGCCAGATTTATACGATTGCGAGGTGCCAGGTTTTTTGAACGGATAAAAGAGGCTTTTGGTTTTGGGCCGAATGTTTAGTTTCCGTACACGCCGCTGTTCATGTCAGCGATCTTAGTTAGATCATCCACCAGCAGGAAGTAAACCGGGTTAGACAGGTTTGGTGCGGCGGTGATGGGGAAGCGGGTAAAGAGCGTTATCTTGTGCATTTCGGTGTGAGACAACTTCTCCAGGTAATTTATAAAAGCCTGTTTTTCAATTGTTTCTATTATTTTTGCATTATCCATTGTTCTCATTATACTCGCCTTAAATAATCGCCTTTTTGCCGGCTTCGCGCTTTAAAAATATATCTGAAAAGACTTTAACGAATTGACTGGGGGAAGCGACCCTTTCCCTCTCAATATGCATGGCATCTTGAACATAATTAGCCCGTTTAGCCTTCCCTTGTTGGCTAATTGAGACTACATCGTAATTGCTTTTATCTACATATCCTTGTTCCATTGTCTTTACCCCTCATATATATATCGACACATTCCAAAGAAAATTTCACACATTTTATAATTTGACTTAGAACAACTCTCATGATTACCCCCCCCACCAGCCTTCAGGTGGCTCAGGATTTACTTCTAACTGCATCCCATCTGGCCATTGCAAGCAGTTCGGGAAACGCGCCTCTCTCCAGGTAGGCGTAATTATGCCAGGAGAAAAGAAAAATTTACCATCTGTAATAAATTGAAAAACTTTAAAATCGGGAGCAACATGCAGGGCAAGAGTCATCAGAAAGCTTGTAACTGCTATCTCAGGAATGCCTCCGGTGGCGCCGCTTTCTGCATAGACCCCCCACACCTCAGTATCTTTTTCTCGCGCGGCCCTGAAAAGAAAGGCGTAGAGGTTAACAGTAGAAAGCATTTTCGCCGTAGACGACCAAATGTCTGTCATTTTTACCAGATTAACCTCCCCTGTCTGGGGATCCACCAGTTCACTAAAAGTTTCCGCCGTTAAAACAATCGTGCTTTTATAACCTGACTCTGCTTCTCTCTCAATACTCGTTTTGTTCGCATTAGAATTACCATCAAATCTTAATTTATGAAGAACAAAACCCCAAACTCCGGGCTGTGGTTCCTCTGACCCAAATATTTCTCCCGTAAACTTTTGCTCTCTTTCAGGTAAAAGTTTTTCCCGAGTAAGCCCGAGCTTCCGGGCTAAATCTATGTGCTGGAAGTCTCCCCCGTCTCCATGAGGGGTGGGTATTCCAAAAACAACAAGAGGAAAACCGCGCTGACAAGAGGAATAGAACCGCTCTTCTAAAGGCTGTTCCTTTTTCTGCTGATCGGTCGGCACCCTGGTAACCGGCAGAACGAAAAGCCCCTTAATTAATCCCCCCCCCAGGTCAGTAATACTCAAACCGGACACTTTTTCCGACAGCCGCGTTGTCATTTCATCTGGTTTACCAGCGATCGCTCGTTGGATCTTGAGATGTCTGCAAATGGGACGATCTGTTCTAAATCTACATGCTCCGGTAGAACTCATAGTAAAATTGCTCCTTCCTGCTATCAATATCGTTGACTTTTTAGTAAAATTTCATTTTATTTATGCTTGCCAAATCACGTCGATAAGTTGATGCAGAAGTGGCCGGACAATTGCTTCTGCGGTTTTGCCGTATAATAAATCTAGGTGGCTTAGCCCCGCGATGGCAAATCCATGCACTTGACTGGCTACCTTGCTCAGGCGCAAATAATGTAGATCCCTTTGACGAGAAAAATTGTGGATTCCTTTCTCCCTATGTTGATAGCCTGGGAATTGAGAAAAATCCAGGGCCTTCCCCTGGTAGTAGTCAGGTTGAATAAAGGCCAGATTAAGAGGCGGCGCGAGAGGGTCTAACGAACCTGTTAAGTGAAAAATCGGGATATCAGGAGGGATTTCATCTAAATGTGCTGAATAATTAAACCGGCCATTGCCCATTCTTCTGATGCCTTTGCCTGAGTAAACGGCTTTTAATAGCTGTAGGCCCACCCCAAGCGGGAAACTGCCTGTGCCTTTATTTGTGAAACTGGCCAGAAACTGTTTAGGATCATCGAAATTATCGGGATTTATTAGTTGTCGCGCAACTATAGTCAAAGAGGGGAGCACTTTTACCAGGCCTTTAGCGACATCGACTGGCACACTTTCAGCGCCAAATATTGGCAAGAAAATATTCAACATAAGCAGCGCAGGAAAAATTGGGTGAGAATTTTTGTCAAAGATCTTTGGGGAGCCAATCGTGATCAAACCTTTCACGCAATCTAACATTGCCAGGAAGGTGCGGGCTTCTGCAATTATAATTTTTATTTCTTGGTCAGGTTGTTTTCCGTTTGTGAGCGCGGCAGTGGTTTCGTTAAGAAAAGTTTCCACCTCTCTTCTGGTTTTACCTTTTGGCTCAAAGTCCGATCGCTTTCCGGATAATTTACAAATGTCCCTTACCAGAGAGTTGAGTTTATAAGCTTGCCGCACCAGCATAAATTCGGCAATCATTCCTCCCATGCTGTAACCCACAAGCACAACAGGTTTTTTAGTCTTTGGGCGATTGTATAAGAATTCCACTGCTGCCGGGAGGTCATTGCTTACTAGGGTGTCGAAAAAGCATTGCGCGTCAAATTCACCCTTGTTTTTACCAAGACCGCGTGGATCAAATAAGAAAGTCCAATTACCTTTGTCAGCAAGTTCCAGGGCCAGGGATGTCTCGGCGTCCAGATCAAACATGCCGCTATGACAGGCAATGCCAGGAATTAAGAGCAGAGAAGGATTGTCGTCATTTGTTTTAACTCGGTCTTGATTGATTATGCGCGTCACTGTCAGTGGTTTGCCGTCGCGAGTATAAACAAAATAGCCTCTTTCCATATAAGTTCCCCTGTCTAACTCACGAAAGGCAGCGCCGAAAAAACCTTTTGATTGATCAGCAAAAACATATTCTCGTAATAAATAATGCTTTCTGGCAGCGGCCAAAAAATCACTTTTTTGTTCCAGGGGAATGGTTAATTTTTCCAAGAGATCTTCGGCGTGATGCGGGTTGATAAAAATAGCCTCACCATAATTGTTAAAGAGCCCGGTGTGGGCTCCCCGTCTAATAATTTGGCGCACCTGGTCCAAAGGCAGGGTTCGACCGGTTATTTCTTTTACGACATGTTGGAGAGTTGGGGCCATGCGATGGGAAGTTTCTGCCTCAATTGCTTCTGGTGTCCGGACAAATGATTCGGGACGGCGCGCCGCTAATTTTGTTACGGCGGAGCGTCGCAATGTGCTGGCAGCGGTGTAAGCCAAATTTCCGGAACGCGCTGTTCCTCGAAAAACAGCTTCCTTGATTCTAGCTTTGCTTGGAATAAGTCCCATTGGTTATCTATCCAAACGAACCAATTAAAATTTCACCTAATTTTTTTGGGCGATATCTTGTGCTATAATCTAGGTCATGGAACGCTTCCTCAAGAGCCGTTACCGCATTGGCGAGAACATTTCTGAAAACCCCTTTAGCGTGACTTATCAGGGCAATTTTATTGGCACTAATAAGCCGGTAATTATTAAAATTTACAAACGAGGCACCCTCAACTCTAACCTGATTAACCGCATGAAGCAAAAAGTTAAGGAGCTGTCATGCGTCACCTACCACGGCATAGCTAAATTGATAGATGGCGACTACGGCTGGCAGGGTTTTTATTATGTTCGAGAATATGTCGAAGGACAAAGCTTGCAGGAGATCCTGAACAGCAAACAGGCAATTGGCGCTGAAAAAGCTCAAGTAATTGCCATAGAAGTGTGTAAAGCGCTTGAGGTTGTTCATGCCAAGGGGATTATTCACGGAGAACTTAAACCAAGCAATGTCTTTATTAGCTCTAAAGGGATGATTAAAATTGCTGATTTTGTAATTGAGGGAGAGATTAAAGAAGCTATGCCCCAAAAAGTCATCTCTATTATGGATAATGGTAAGTATACTTCGCCGGAGGAATTAACAGGCAGTCCGGCCAGCGTCTCTTCAGACATCTATGCTTTGGGATTAATTATATATGAGATGCTGGTTTCATCTTTATCGATAGAAAAGGGATTGGCTGGTTCTTTAAAAAGGGTCAAGAACGCAAATCCGATAAACAAAGAAGCGTTGGCGGCCTTTCCGAGATATCTGCAGGAGATAGTGGTCAAAGCTTTGCAGCCAGATCCGTTGCGCCGTTTTTTGAACGCAGGCGAAATCCGTGAAAGTTTGGAAAAAAGAAATATAAATGTGGCAATGATTGCCCACGAAGAATATATAAACCTTTTTGATAACACCGTTATCCGTTATGGCGAAGAAGATGAGGGTGGAGAAGCCGAATCTTTGGAAGATCTAGGCCGGGTTAAGCTTCGCTGGGGTAAGGAGAAACACCGCAACTGGATATTAGCCTATGTTCTGGCTGCTGCCATATTGTCCGGTATTTTATATGCCTTTGTGTTTGCCAGGTAACAAGATGAAAAAATATTTACCGCTAATTATAATCTTTGCCGTAATTACGCCTGCGCTGCTGGGTTATTTCTATGCTACTTATTTTTCTGCTATTCCCGAAGTGCTAATGCCGGACTTAACAGGCAAGACCCTGGAAAAAGCGATGATAGAATTGGATTTATTAAATTTAAAAGGCCGGCATGCGGGTAATGTTTTTGATCTGAAGTATTCCGAGGGCCAGGTCGTGTCTCAGCGGCCGGAGGCGGACAGAATGGTCAAAGCGGGCAGAATCGTTAGCTTGATAACCAGCTCTGGCAGGCAAAAAGTTGCTGTGCCGAATCTCCTGGGGCGTCCCGCGGATCAGGCAGAAGCTGTGCTGGTGGCCGAAGGGCTGCTTTTGGGTGAGGCAACCAGAGATTTTGTGTCTGAGCTGGATTCAGGAATAATTCTAACTCAGAATCCTTTACCGGAAGATGAAGTGGAGATAGGCTCAAAAGTTGATATCACTGTGTCGTCGACACAAGAGATAGACCAACCCTTTAAGAGAGAAGAGAATAATGACGATAAAAAAGAGAAAGAGGGAGGGTTCTGGCCATGGCAATAAAGATTGCCCCGTCTATTCTGTCGGCAGATTTTAGGAATTTGGAAGCAGCGATTAAAAGGGTGGAAAAAGACGGAGCTGACCTGATCCATATTGATGTGATGGATGGCCATTTTGTGCCAAATATTACGATTGGACCGTTAATTGTTAAGGCAGTCCGTAAAATTACAAAATTACCGCTGGATGTCCACTTAATGATTGAAAATCCGGACAAATATATTCCGGTATTTGCGAAAGCTGGAGCGGATATCATTACTATTCACGTAGAGGCATCAAGGAATATTGGCCGAGATATAGAGTTGATGAAGGACAATAATGTTAAGTCGGGTTTAGTAGTTAATCCAGCTACGCCGGTTGATGGTGTTTTTCCATATCTTAGTCAACTTGCCATGGTGCTTCTGATGTCGGTAAATCCGGGGTTTGAGGGACAAAAGTTTATGGCGGAAGTGCTGCCGAAGATTAGAGCGTTGAGAGCTAAGATTATTGATTCTCCACATTTAAATGTGGAGAATAATAAACCACCTGATATTGAAGTTGACGGAGGCCTCAATCTTGAAACTGCGCCGGAAGTTGTTAAAGCAGGAGCCAATGTTTTAGTCGCAGGGTCGGCGATATTTTATGATAAAAATCCCGCGTCCGTGATCAAGAAGATGAAGGCTTTAAAATAAGTGAGCTGGACCAAAGACGACGTTGTCTTTATGCGCAAAGCACACTCCCTGGCCAAACTGGCCGAGGGGCGAACCACTCCCGATCCTATGGTGGGGGCGGTTCTGGTTAAAGGGGGTAAGATAATTTCCATGGGTTACCATGGAGAAGTTGCCACTCCGCATGCTGAGGCCTGGGCCATCCAGAAAATAGGCAAAAAGGCTGAAGGTTCAACTCTTTATCTTAATCTTGAACCATGTTCGCATTATGGCAACAACCCTCCCTGTGCCGGCCTGGTTGCCAGCTCCGGCATAAAAGAGGTCGTTGCTTCTATGAAAGATCCCAACCCTTTAGTCGATGGGCAAGGTTTTAAGTTGTTGCGAAAACATGGGGTCAAAGTAAGGGTAGGGCTGTTAGAAAAAGAAGCTGAGCGGCTAAATGAAGTATTTGTCAAATATGTGACAACCAAACGACCTTTTGTGGTTATGAAAACTGCCATGACGATTGATGGAAAAATTGCCACGAGAACGGGCGTCAGCCGTTGGGTGGCGGGTCCAGAATCTTTGAATTTTGCTCATCATCTGCGCAATGTTTATGACGCGATTCTGGTTGGCATTAACAATGTTTTGATTGACGATCCCAGATTAACCACGCGGTTGGTTAAAAAAATTAAAAATCCTATCCGCATTGTCCTTGATGCTTACGCCAGAACACCTTTAAATGCCGCACTCTTAGGCAAAGAGGCACGTACTATTATAGTAGTGGGGCCTAACGCCCCGAACAAAAGGCTTGAGGCTTTGAAGGCTAGGGGCGTGGAAATATTAAGGATTAGAGCGCCAAAGGGGTTGGTTGATTTAGGAGATTTAATGATAAAACTTGGCGAAATGAAGATTACCAGCTTATTGGTTGAGGGAGGGGGAGAGGTTAATGCTTCTTTCTTAGAACAAAATTTAGTTGATAAAGTTCATTTTATTATTGCGCCGAAAATTTTTGGTGGCAGGGATGCGAAAACAGGGGTTGAGGGCTTAGGTGTTAGAGTCCCAAGCCAGGCAAAATGGTTGAAAGATGTTCAAATTGATAACTTGGGGAAAGACCTGCTTCTAACTGCCTATTTGTAACGCCTCATTGATAACTTCGAGGGCGTCTTCTACAACAAATGGTTTGTTGATAATTCCGTCAACCTTGTATTCTTCGCCAACAACCTTGATGACATCCTCATTCATGCCAGTGACAAAAATAACAGGAGGCAGCTTATATTTGGATTTAATTTTTTTCAAAAACTCAAAACCGTCGAGCTTTGGCATGTTAACATCTGCCAGAATGAGATTAAAAGAGTTGGGGTCTTGAATGAAAACATTAAAACCTTCTTCGCCGTTTAGTGCAGTGCTGACTTCAAACCCCTTATTCCTCAACATTTGAGCAACAATGTTGAGCATACTCTCCTGGTCATCAATCACTAAAATGCGTTTAGCCATATAAACACATTCTACGGCTAAGGCAGGGGAGAGTCAAGGGAAACGCCTAAATCTGTAGGAGCACGGCCCATCCCTCTTAGGATGGACAAAGTGGTGTTGATTTGTTTTTGTATGCTTTCCTGGTTGTGAGCACGATTCGGGTAAATTGAATAGTTTTTGCTAAATTGGTGTGGAGTAACGTTTAACATTACGGAATTGGTGCCGGCCATCAAGCCTTCTTCGCGTGCTTTTGGGTGAAGTGTTTCAAATCCAGTGGTAACCAGGATTTTTGCGTTAATCGGGTCAAATAAACGAGCTATGGCAAGAGTTTTTAAGACATCTTTAACTTCCGGATGAGGGCTTTTTGCTAAAGGGGTGCCTGGGTGAGGTAAAAACGGGCCAAAAGTATACATCTCTGTGTGTAATTTTTTAGCCAATAGAAGATCGTTTAATATGTCCCGCCTGGTTTGGCCTGGCAGGCCAATCAATCCACCGGTAATGATCAAATAGCCAAGCCTAAATGCTTCTTCCAGGTGTTTGATTCTGGAATCAAGAGTGCGGCCAGGATGGATTTGCCGATAAATTTTCTGGTTACTGGTTTCAAACCGCATTAATAAACCCCTGGCTCCGGCTTGATAGAGTTTTTTTAGGCCAGCCAGGCCAACTTCCCCGCAACTAATGAAAATTAAGACAGACCAACGCTCTTTTATGGTTTTGACAATCTCACAAAGCGTCTCAGCTGAATACGTCGAGTCTTCCCCGCTTTGTAAAACCAGGGTTTGAAAGCCGTATTTCTCAATGGCTTGCTTGGCTGCGTCATAAATTTCTTCTTCAGTCATACGATAGCGCTTAATTTCTTTGTTGCTTGCCGCAATACCGCAATATTGGCAGTTTTGTGAGCAATAATTAGAGAATTCAATGATGCCATGAACGCAACAGGAATTGCTCAGATGCTTTTGACGCAGGAAATTGGCGGTTTTAAACAGAAGCGCCAGCTCTTTTTTATCCTCAAGGTCTAAAAGATAAAGAAGGTCAGCTTCTTTTAATAGCATGTTTTCCAAAGCTTTGTCCAGAATAAAACTTAGTTTTTTATTGACGCCATATTTTTCCATGCCCACGCGAGATAAGCGTAAATCCAATTCTTGTAGTTCAAAAAAAGTTTCTTTCCAGACGGTCAGGATGGAGAGAGCTTCTGCTTCGGGGATCTTTTTGATAACAAAGCCGCCCTGGGCATAAATGTAGTCGCCAATTTTTAGGTCATCAAGCTCATTGATCGCGGTTTTTTGCTCGCCAAAGTATTCTATGGTGGCGATTCTATCTTTTATTTTTTTAACTTGTCCGGGTATGGTGTAACACATTGTTATTCGCAATCAAATGAAACTAATCTTATCTCCCTTGTCTGGCTTGGTTCAATTGTAACCTCAGCACCTTCGGCAATTGTGCCCTTTGAGTGTTCGGCAATATAATGGCGCAGTATTTCTTCGTTGATTTCTGTAAACGTGCCCATTCTCAAATAAATTTTGCAGATCTTTTTTGCTTCTTGCTGTTTCGCGTGTTTAAACAGGTCAGCTATTAGGTTTTTTATTAAGTGCATCTCATGCATTTTACTTGCCTCCCGAATGACACCCCGGACTAAAGTCCCCACATTTTAATGTGGGGTCGCTATCTTTCCAAGATTGTACTGGTGATTTCATCCACAATTTTTTTAACCTCCGGGCTTAAGCCCTCTCCCCAACCAACATTTTTTGGTTGTACGCCCAGAAAATATACCGTAGCTTTGGTGTCTTCCTCAATGACCCTGGCAATTATTTTTAAAGGGAAGGCGTGGGTGCTCAAGGTTGTGTCCGGGATGTGTTCGTTGGGTATTATCCGCGTTGCCCCAGCCTCCCCTCCAAAATCAGCCGCGTCAATAATTACCACTTTCTTTGGTTTTTTTGAAACCGCTTCTTCAATAATATTTTCCGGTTTGTTGCCCGCATTAATAATTGGACATTGGATATTGGAAATTCGACATTTCTTAAAGATGTGGGGACCAAGTCCGTCGTCAGAGCGCAAATCGTTGCCAACTGTGATTATTAATTCAGCGGTTTGGAGTAAATTTTTAAGGTCAGCGGTTAACAAACTTCACGTCCAGGAAGTGAGCCGAGCAGGAGAGGCATGGGTCGTAGGCCCGAATTAACATTTCCAGGGCCAACGTGATCTCTTCGTCTGTTTTGTTAAGGATTTCCGGCACGAGCTTTTTCATGTCGTGTTCCATATTGTTAATGTTTTGGCCGGTTGGAATAATACAATTGGCTTTTGCTATGATCCCCTTGTCGTCAACCTCATAATTGTGGTAAAGAATCCCGCGGGGGACCTCAACCGCGCCAACGCCAGAGCCGGCTTTGACCGGGATCATTTTGTTTTCGTTGAGGCCGACTACAATCGCTTCGTCATGATTAATGCCTGTTTGTTTAAGTGTCTCAATAATAGCGATTGAATCTTCGAGAGAGTGGATACATTCAATTAATTGAGCCGCGGTGTTTAAGTATGGATTAATACACTTTGGCTTGAGGCCGATAGCTTGAGCCGCTGCTTTGGCTTTGGGATGAAGCTTGTCAGCATTCAAGTTAAATCTGGCCAGGGCGCCTACGGCAAAAGAATCGCGGCTTAATTTACAATGTTTGGCGCTTGAATGCGGGACAACAAATTCGTTGGTCAGTACTTTATATTCTTTCTTGTTTTTTCTTATTCCATCAGTTGAGCCGACATCTCCCATTAACATCGGGTATTCATTGTTGTCGCTGACCAGGGCAACATACTCGGTGTCTCTTGCAAAAGCTGGAAATTTTAAGGTTGCAGCCAGCCCAACAGTAGCGTCCATGTCTGGCTTCAGGCCGTTTAACAGGTGAAGCATGTCGTCCAGGGCTTTTTCTGTCGGTAATTTTGTGAATCCACCGACAATTGATGAAATAGGATGCACATGTCGCCCAACCAAAACGTCACAAACATCGTTGCAAGTCTTTTTCATGCGCAGAGCGCGGCGCACGACCGTATTATGGCTGTTAATTAAGGGGACAAAGCTTTTTACCCCGAGTAAATCAGGGGCAACCAGGAGATAGATGTGTAGGATGTGGCTGTCCAGGTTCTCCAGATGGAGCAAGAGCTTTCTTAATTTTATTGTTTGCTCTGATGGAATAAATCCAATCGCATCTTCAGCCGCCTGGATCGAGGCCAGGGTGTGGCCGCAGGCGCAGATCCCGCAGATCCTTGAAGTAATGTGCTGTGCCTCAAAGATTGATCTTCCTTGGAGCATCCCTTCAAAAAAACGAGGAGCTTCGACAATTTGTAGCTGGCAGGTTTCTAATTTGCCTTCTTTAACATTAACAACGATATTGCCATGCCCTTCAACTCTGGTTAAATATTCTACATTGACCATTACGTTTCTTTTACTCACGATTATCATTCTCCCCACATTTATTGTACATATTCATTTTATTGGCAATTAAGTCAACGGAGAGACTGTATTTTTCTAGAATATCCTTGGCCCCTTTGGTGTTGGGGTTGGAGACCAGGCCACGGCAACCATAGCAAATGTTGCCGTGGTTTATGCACCAGGAGTTGCAGCCGGCCCGGGTGATTGGTCCCAAGCAGGCCACCCCCCGCTCATACAGGCAGATGTTTTCATTTAACTTACACTCAACGCAAACCGCATTGTCTGGCACGGGGCGGGGGAGCCCGGCTAAAAAGGCCTTTAAGACCGCAACAACTTCCGGTAAATACACAGGGCAGCCGGGGATAACATAATCAACTTTAACCACTTGATGGATGGCTTTTGTTTCTACGGTAGGGAAGAAATTGGCATCTTTACCGTAAACACTTTTGCGGATATCTTCCAGTTTATAATTATTTTTCATACCGTTAACTCCGCCAATGGCGGCGCATGAGCCGTAAGCGACGAGGGTCTTTGTGCGAGCTCTTAGTCTTTTAATATGTTCGATAGCCTGCGGGGTGGTAATGCTGCCCTCGACAAATACGACATCGAATTCGCCAACCCATTTTTCTGACATTACTTCGCGGAATTCAACAACATCAATAGCCCCCAGCACGTCCAGCAGCAATTCGCCCATATTGGCTATTTGCAGCTGACAGCCTTCACAGCAAGCAAAATCAAAAAAACTTACCTTTGGTTTATTCATTTTATATGGCCCCGCCTATGGCTTTGACTTTTTCGTAAGTAAAGACCGGCCCGTCCTGGCAGCAGTAGGTGTTGCCAATCTGGCAATGGCCGCATTTACCCAAACCGCACTTCATGTGTCGCTCGAGTGAAATCAAAATTTGACGTTCGGGGATGTTTTTATCCAGGAGCTTCATAATAACGAATTTGTACATTATCGGCGGGCCAACTACTACCGCAAATGTCCGTTCCGAATCAAGCGTTACGCCAGGAATGAGCGAGGTGATCAGGCCGACGTTGCCCTTCCAGTCCGGATCGGCCTTATCAACCGTGCAATTGAAATTAACATCCAGTCTTTCCTTCCAACCAGCTAACTCCTCGTGAAAGAGCATTTCTTTGGGGTTTCTGCAACCAAGTAAAATGTCGACCTTGCCAAAGTTTTTGCGGTTGCCTATTACAAAATTGATTAGCGAGCGCAGAGGGACAATGCCCAAACCGCCGGCGACAAAAAGAAGATCATTACCCTCTAAAATTCTGACCGGGAAGCCCTGACCAAAAGGGCCGCGGATGCCGACCTCGTCTCCGGCTTTCAATTTGTGCAGCGCTCCGGTTAATTTTCCGACCTTTCTGACAACCAGCTCAAAAGAACCTTGTTTAGTAGGGGAAGAGGAGACAGAGAGAGGAGCTTCGCCAATACCTAAAAGAGAGACTTCTACAAATTGGCCCGGGGCATGGCTTAAGTCCTCTCCCGGCAGTGCAATTTCAAACATCTTTTCCATGGATGTCATCTGTTTAACGCTTAGTATCTTGCCTATTTTAATTTGGTAAGGCGATTTTGTATTCATATTCAAAATGTTGCCGGCTTTTCGGCAATGGTACTTTGGCGGCCGGCGTTTGGGTTCTCCATCCCCTGTTCTTTAATTAAACTTACCAGGGTTTCTTTTAAATCTATTTTGGCCATACAGGCTCTGCTACAACGGCCGCAACCTGTGCAGAAAAACCGGGAAAATTTTTCTATCGGAAACCTAAATTTTCGGTAATAGCGATGTCTTTGGCGAGCGCCGCGCTCTTTACGGAAGTTTTCTCCCCCGGCGACTTTGGCAAAGGTTTCATTTTGACACGAATCCCATTGGCGGTAGCGGCGGCCGGTTGTTAAATCAAGATTGGGTTCGTCGATAACATCAAAGCAATAGCAGCTTGGGCAGACATTGGTGCAATTGCCGCAAGCCACACATCTTTTGTCTAAATCAGCCCAAACTTTACTTTGATATGATTTGTCAAATAATTCGGGGATTTTTTCGTGTTCAATCGGGATCTCGTTTTTCTCAAAGATCTCTCTTTTTTTCTGCCGTAATCGTTCCAGGGCGGCCAGGTCGGCTTTAGCTGCCAGGCTGAAAAGGTGTGATCGTTCGATGATTTTCTCACCCGCAGGAGTATTGACATGGAGAATAAATTTGTCTCCCAGATTGGTCATAAACAGGTCGTAACCTCCGTTGGGGGTATGGTTGTGAACTAATCTGCAGCTGGCGAATCTGTCACAATAAGCATTGCATTCATAGCCAATGATGGTGATAGCATTTTTGCGGGCAAGATAGTTTTGATCTTTTGGTTTTTCAGAAAAAACCATGTTTAGGCATTGGATGCCGGCTAAATCACAGGTATGGACACCAAAGAGCGCTACTTTTTCGTGTTCAACCACCGGATCCATGTTTTGGCCTTGGGTTGTGTCGTAGGTGGCCAGGGTTTCGCGTTGGGGCATAAAGTATTTTTTAGGTGGGAGGGTGGTGGGGATATAATTAAGCGTTGCCTGGATCCCATTCTTAATTTCGGTAAAAGCGTAATTATTTAATCCTTGCGCAACCGGAGCAACCACTTTTTGCTCCCGAGCTAAAAAGCTGATAAGATCATTAAGCTGGTTTTTGTTAAGCAGGTTATATTGCATGTCTTGTCCCAGTCGTATTGTGAAAACATTCACAATATATGTTACCGTCAAAACCTTTTCGTGTCAATCCCATTCTATATTAAATTGCCCCTATAGTTCAACCCAACCTTTGGGTCGGCTTGATATTTTGGTTTTATCTGGTAAAATGGAGAGACTATGGGTGAAGAAAATAAGCCAATTACAAAGGACATGACGGTTAACGATGCGCTAAAGCTAAAGCCCCAGATCGCCGGTATTTTAATGTCTAAGGGGATGCACTGCCTGGGCTGTACCGTTGCTCAAGGCGAAACCGTTGGTCAGGCCGCGGAAGTGCATGGCCAGGATGCGGATCAGCTGGTTAGAGAATTAAACGAGGCTTAATTATTATGTCATCATGGCACTGTCCTATATGCGAAAACAAGATTGATCTCCGGCATCAACCCCAAAAGGGCGAGAGGATCACCTGTCAAAACTGCTACGCTCAATTGGCTTTTTATGAGCATAAGCATAAGATTGTTATAGGCTGCGCTATTTGTAAAGAATCGATTTTTGATCCGACTGGCTGTGGCGAATGTGAGCGGCGCCATGAGAAGAAAAGAATCCTGGAAGAGGGGCGGCTATGAGTAAAATTGTTAAGATATATTCCACTCCCATCTGTCCTTATTGTAAAATGGCCAAGCAATATCTTACGGAAAACAACATTCCCTTTGAAGACGTCGATGTTGCCTCAAATCAGACAGCGACCCGGGAGATGATCTCAAAATCAAGCCAAATGGGGGTTCCCGTCTTTGATATTGATGGCCAGATCATTGTTGGATTTGATAAAACAAAAATCAAACAGCTTTTGGGAATTTAAGGAGTAATTAAATGGCAGTTACGATTGATCAAGGGTTATGTTCTGGCTGTGGTATTTGTGTGGACCTTTGTCCCGAGATTTTTGGTTGGGGAGCAGACAATAAGGCGATTGTTATCAAGCAAGAGAGGGAAGATTCCAATATTGAAGAAGTAGCTGACCAATGTCCAACCGAGGCAATTGAAGTTTAGTGAATTTTCCTAGAAAATTAGCTTATAGTTTTGGTGCTATAGCTACTACCCTGTCTTATCAGGCCTTTGCCACGTATATTATCTTCTTTTACGTTGATATTGTGAAACTCCCGGCTTATCTGGCGGCTATTGCCATGATGATCTATGCGGTTTGGAATGCTATTAATGATCCTTTGGTTGGCTATCTTTCTGACCATACGCACTCCAAGTGGGGCAGGAGAATCCCCTACATTGCTTTTGGCGCTATTCCGTTTGGCCTAGTCTATTTCTTTCTTTGGATCCCTCCTTTTACTGATATTGGCCAGGTTATCCCGCTTTTTCTATATTTTCTTTTCTGTATTTGTTTTTTTGACGGTTTTTATACAATTACCGTTCTTAATTGGTCCTCGCTTTATCCAGAGATGTTTCCCAGCTTAAAGGAACGTTCTCAGGTTAGTGCTTTTAGACAAACTTTTGGAATGTTGGGGTTGCTTCTGGGCATCGCTGTTCCTCCAATTATCTATGGCGCGGTGGGGTGGGGGATGATGGGCGCTATCTTTGGGGCAATTATCTCTTTTTCATTATTGATTTCTCTTTGGGGGAGCAAAGAGCATGCTGTATACAGCAAGGAAAAGCAGTTGGCTCTGTGGCCCTCTATTAAGGCGACTTTTAAAAATCGCTCCTTTTTAACTTTTGTCTTTTCAAATTTATTTGTACAATACACATTTATCATGGTTTTGGCGTCGATCCCATTTTTTGCTAAATATGTTTTAGATATCGGTTCTTATGAGACCGCGGCAATTTTAGCGGCAGCCCTTGTTGCGGCCATTCCCATGTTGTATCTTTGGGAGTTTTTTACCAATCGGTTTGGGGCCAAGGAATGTTTTATGGCCAGCATTATGCTGATGGGGGCTTCTTTAATCCCCTTATTTTTTGTTCAGACTTTTTTGGCCTGTCTTATCAGCGCTGTATTTATTGGTATCGGTTTAGCCGGCTTTATTTTAATTGCTGATATTATTATTTCAGAAGTAATTGACGAAGATGAGACAAAAACCGGTACGCGCAGGGAAGGTATCTATTTTGGCGTCAACACTTTTGTGGCACGTTTTGCCATTGCCTTAGAAGCAGCCAGTATGGGTTTAATCTTTTCCCTGACGGGATATAATCCATATGTGTATACTCAGCCGGCATCGTTTTTATCCGGGCTCAGGTGGCTCATCGCCGGTTTTCCGCTTGTGGCGCTGATTTTTGCTTTTGTGATATTATGGTTTTTCCCGTTGTCCGGCAGGAGGCTGGAAAAGATGGAAGCTAATGTTGAAAAAATTCATATTAAAAAGGGGGTGAATTAGATGGCAGCTGGCCAAAAAGCGGTAATTAACGAAGAACTTTGCACGGGTTGTGGAATCTGTGTTGATGTCTGCTCACAAAAAGTGTTGGAAATGGTTGATGATGTTGCGAAGCTGGTGAAGCCCGAGGCTTGTGACGGAAACGGCGAATGCGTAGAAGCTTGTCCCGTTGCGTGTATCTCTCTTAAATAATATCTTTGCCCCTACTTGCCTGCCCGCCTCGGCGGGCCTGCCGGTGGGTAGGGGGTTTTCTTTTAGCCTCTGTCGTAATCACGACACTTATTAGCCGACGACTAACGGCTTACAACTGACAACCACCTCCAATTTGCCTGTTATTATAATAAAAAATAGTTTTTTATTGTCGGTTGATAGATGGTAATTAAATTGCTACCTATGATGTGGTATGGGATTAGAAAGTTATCAACTAGGTAAACAAGGTGAAGAGATTGCGGAAAAGTATCTACTTCAGCAAGGCTATGAGATCCTCGAAAGGAATTTCCATTCGCAACAGGGTGAAATAGATATAATAGCCAAGCATAAGGGTTTCTTGATTTTTGTTGAGGTCAAAAGTTATTCTTATAGAAGTTATGGTTCTCCGGTTGGTGCGGTAGGAAAAGGCAAAAAACAGAGTATCATCCACGCGGCTCAAGCCTACCTGTATAAAGACAAGATTAAGAACATATATTCTCGTTTTGATGTGCTGACTATTTATAGAAAGTACGATGGCCAGACAATAATTGAACACTACAAGGATGCCTTTTATGTTAGTTAAGATTGCCAGTGCGGCGGTTTTGGGATTAGAGGCATATCAGATAGAGGTAGAAGTAGATTCCAGCAAGCGTTTGCCTGGACAGTCAATTGTCGGCCTGCCAGACGCGGCGGTCAAGGAATCACGCGACCGGGTGCGAGCGGCGATTGAAAATTCCGGTTTCGAGTTTCCGCCTGGATATTTCACTATTAATTTAGCGCCTGCGGATACAAAAAAAGAGGGTCCGCTTTATGATCTGCCCATTGCCCTGGGGATGCTGGCGGTTTCAGAGCAGGTGCCGATAAATAATTTAAACGGAGAAGTTATTCTAGGTGAGCTTTCTTTAGATGGTACAGTTCGCCCCATTAATGGAGTGTTGGCTATCTGTTATTCCTTAGGCAAAAAGCAAAAGAAGATTCTTGTGCCAAGGGCCAATGCCGACGAGGCGGCTTTAGTAGGGCACCTCGAAGTTATCCCAATTAATTCATTGCGGGAAGCGGCAGGTTATCTGTCCGGTAAAATCAGTATCCCGCCTCACAAAGTAGACATAGAAGCACTTTTTCAGCATGAACCTGAATACGGCATTGATTTTGCCGATGTTAAGGGGCAAGGACATGTTAAACGGGCCTTGGAGGTAGCCGCAGCCGGCAGCCACAACATTATACTGGTTGGCCCGCCGGGTTCCGGGAAAACCATGCTAGCCAGACGCATCCCCACAATTTTACCGCCACTTTCCCTCGACGAAGCGCTTGAAGTCACCAAACTATATTCAGTTGCCGGTTTACTTAATAGAAAAGGCGTTTTAATCACCGCGCGGCCGTTTCGCAGCCCTCATCACACAACTTCGGATATTGGCATTATTGGCGGGGGTCGGATCCCTCGGCCGGGAGAAGTCAGCTTAGCGAATCACGGGGTTTTATTTCTGGATGAGTTTCCTGAGTTTGATAGAAGTGTGCTTGAGGTTTTGCGCCAACCTTTAGAAGATAACAAAGTAACTATTTCTCGCGCCCACTCTTCCTTAACCTATCCTGCCCAGTTTATGTTGGTCGCGGCCATGAATCCCTGTCCCTGCGGCCGGCTGTATGATTTAAAACAGAATTGTACTTGTTCTCCTAGTCAGGTACAGCGTTACTGGAAAAAACTTTCAGGGCCGCTTCTGGATCGCATTGATATTCAATTAGAGGTCCCCCGGCTGAAAACAGATGAACTTTCAACTATGCAGCCTGGGGAGACCTCTATGATTATACGAAAACGCGTCAAGGCTGCCAGAAATATCCAGATAGAGAGGTTTAAGACAAGTGATATTTACTCAAATGCCCATATGAGTTCCAAGCAGGTTAAGCAATGTTGTGTCTTAGATAAGGAGGCAGAAGCTATTCTTAAAACAGCCATCGTTCATCTGAAGTTGAGTGCCAGAGCTTATGACAAGATTCTTAAGGTTTCGCGAACCATAGCTGATCTCGAAAGTTCAGAAAGCATTAAAGCCCAGCATATTGCCGAGGCAACGCAATACCGTTCGCTCGATAGAAACCCTTCGACAGGCTCAGGGTAAAAGGAGGTGAGGTCTAGTGTATCGCGTGGTTTATCAGTTACCCTTCAATACAATCCGAGAAATTTATATGAAAACCGATGAGTTGCAAGCTTGGTTGCGCTGGCATTGGCTGAAGGAACGTATTATTAGCTACGAAAAAATGTTCTAAAGCTTAATCTTGGCGCCGTGTTTGATTTTGTTGAGGACTAGTCCGGAGAGCAGTTTGGGATAGAAATAAGTTGATTTCTGTGGCATTTTTTCGAGTTTACTGGCCACAGCGGTTATTTCTTCAATCTTAGTGGCATTTAAGAAAAAAGCAATCTGGCAGCCTTCGTCATCTACCAGTTTTACGGCTTTTTCATCGTCTTTAACGTAAACAATCTTATCTTCGATTTGTTGGGCGATGCCAAGGATACGATCAAAAATAGTGTGGAGCAGGATATTAACGTCCAGATTTTTCCAGGCCTTTGGTTTATCTTCTTCCATTATCTCTTCGATAATCTTTTCATCTCTCAGAATTAATAAATAGTAACGGTATTTGCCCAAGTAGATCCCAAAGGCATGTTTTTCCAGTCCTTTTTTCTCCAGGTCATGCAATAGTTTTTTTCTGACGCTTACGGCTGATTTTTTGCCGGCTTTATACTCTTTTACGTCAAAAAACTGGCTTAAATCTTCAATAAATCTGATAGGGTCAAAAAAGACCAGATTGCGCAGCACTCGATGAATGGGGAGGACGAGCAAGCCTTTATCCTCTAATGAGGTAAAATACATCATAATATGATTATAAGCTTCTTCTTCTGAGAATTTTGTGTTTTTTGTCTTGAGTTCGTTCTTAAAACGCAGGGCGGCTTCATAACGGTGATGTCCATCGGCAATGAAGATAGTCTTGTCTTTCATCTCTTTGATGATTTTGGTGATGGAGGGCTTGCGGTCGATTCTCCAGATGCTGTGGGTAACATTATCATTGTCGGAAACTTCAATAATTGGCTTTCTTTTTGTGAACTTTTTAAGGACTTTGTTGATTTTACCTTTTTCGTCACTGTATAAAGCGAATATTGACTCAAGATTGGCAGAAGTGACGCGCATAAGCTGGAGCCGATCGAGCCTGGCTTTTGGATGTGTGTTTTCGTGCGGGAAAACCTTGCCGCGACCCATATCTTCCAGGCGGAGCAGGCCGATAAAACCTAAGCGCAGATATTTTTTTCTGTTAAAACTAAAACGCTGCTCATAAACGTAAAAAACAGGTTTTTCGTCCTGCTCAAGGATTTTGTGGCGCAGCCAGCCATCCAAGAAAGCGGCCGCGCGGATATATCTGTTATTGTGCTCGCTATCGCCAGGAAATTCTTTGCCCAAAATGAGCCGAATATAGTTAAAGTCATGAATTTCATAGAAGTTGTCCTGTTCCTCGGGGCTGATAACGTCATAGGGCGGGGTAAAGACCTCGGTTATCTTTTTAACCTTGTCCTTGTTATACAGGATACCTTCGAAAGGGAAAAGCCTAACCATGGTAGAATTATTATAGCATACCATGCTAAAATGGGCAAAATGAACCTCCAGCAAAGTCTAAATGGTGACATCAAGAAATTCTTGGAAGTTTATCGATTTCTTTCTGCGGAAGGGAAGGGCCAATTTGAGGCGCAGATGGCTGGATCTATTAAGAATCATGACGAGAAGACCAAAAAATTGTACCAGTCCCTGCTTCAATCCGCCAAAGACGGCAAGTCCATTAGTGAAGCTATTGAGGCAATGGGGAAAGCGGAGCCTCCGGCCCAACCTTAGCCGGCCCGCCCGTCGGCGAGGCAGGTAATAAAACCTCGAGAATCCGCTCCAAATCTTCTTTTGAATAATAGTTAATCTCGATTCGTCCCCGTTCTGGAGTGCCAAAAATCTTAACCCTAGTCCCCAATTGTGTGGTTAGGGTTTCAACCAGGGCATTGAGTTCTGTGTTCTGGGTATAAACCCTTTTGCGACCGCCTTTTTTAACTGCTGGTTTGTCCAGCGGCTTTCCGGTAACCAGTATTTCTACATCCCGGACGTTTAAGCCGTCCTTAACGATTTGTTTCCAAACCTCAAGCTGTCTGTTGGCGTCCTCAAGAGCCAGGAGAGGGCGAGCATGACCCAGGGATATCTCATCCATACGCAGGCTTACTTTAATTTTCTCCGGTAGCGATAGGATGCGCAGAAGATTGGTTATGGTCGAACGGCTTTTGCCGACCTTTTTAGCAACTTGATCTTGAGTCAGGCTAAAATCTTTGGTCAGTTGAGCATAACCTTCGGCTTCGTCCATAGGATTCAGGTCTTCCCGCTGCAGGTTTTCTATCAAGGCAAGCTCGAGTGATTGTTCATCGCTAAAATTCTTAATAATTGATGGAATAGTGGTTAAGCCAGCTATTTTGGAAGCCCTCAGGCGTCTTTCTCCAGCGATAAGCTCATATTTACCGTTTCTCATACGGGTTAAAATCGGCTCAATGATCCCTTGTTCCTTGATTGAATTAGCCAGCTCTTCTAATCTCTCTTTGGCAAAGGTGTGTCTGGGCTGCCGTGGATTTGCCACTATTTTGGCGATATCAATATTAATAATTGTCCGGCCTCCGCTGAAAACTGAACCCTGAGGAATTAACGCGCCCAAGCCTTTCCCCAAACCTCTTTTTGCATTAACCATTATCCAGCACCTCCCGACATAAATTTTCGTAAGCCTCGGCTCCTTTGGATCCAGGATCGTAGAATATTATCGGCTGACCAAAACCGGGTGACTCGGCTAAACGGATGTTTCGCGGCACAACCGTTTTAAAAACCTTATTGCCAAAGAATTTTCTGGCTTCCGCGGCCACTTGAGCAGAAAGGAGCGTGCGTGGATCAAACATAGTCAGCACAATTCCGCGAATCTTTAGCTCCGGATTGAGGTTCTCTCTGATAAGTTCAAGGGTTTTGTTTAATTGGCTGATCCCCTCCAGAGCGTAGTATTCGCACTGAATAGGGATAATTACTTCATTAGCCGCGACCAGAGCATTGACGGTTAAAAGTGATAGAGAAGGAGGGCAGTCGATAATAATTGTTTCGTATCTATCTTGAATTAACGAAAGGGCCTGCTTGAGCTTGAATTCTCTTTCTTCGAGAGGGACCAACTCTACCTCGGCGCCGGCCAAGCGAGGAGTGGAAGGCAGGACATCAAGATTAGAAATAGCGCTTTTTTGGATGACCTCTTCAACCGGGAACCCTTCTATTAAAACATCATATAAACAATTCTTGATGTTGGCGCGATCTATCCCTAAACCGACAGTGGCATTGCTTTGAGGATCAATATCTATCATCAGGATCTTTTTGCCAAAGGTGGCCAAATATGCGGCCAGATTAACTGTGGTGGTGGTTTTGCCAACTCCGCCTTTTTGGTTTACAACAGCGTAGGTGAGAGACATAATCGCATTATATCACAGGGCATTTTTGTTGGCTACGCCGGCGCGGCGGGGGTACTTTGCCGGAGTAGGGGAAACTTTTTTAATAATGATTAGGGACCTGACGATGTCTGATCCGGGCAGTATTACTTTTTTGATCTCTTGGAGTTCTCCGCCCAATGTTTTGATGGTGTTGGCCGCGACCTCAACTTCCGCTTCAACCTTATCTTCTTTGTAAGCGATAAACTGTCCGCCAACTTTTACAAAAGGAAGGCACAATTCGCTTAAGATGTTTAAATTTGCCACCGCGCGGGCAACTGCCAGATCAAAAGATTCTCTTTTATCTTTAGCGAGATCTTCCGCCCGCCCCCAAACGATGTCGACCCCCTTAAGATTTAATGTTGAAACAATGTGTTTCAGGAATTCTGTCTTTTTCTTGGTTGCTTCGAGCAGGGTGAGTTTTATTTCCGGGCAGACGATTTTTAACGGGATCCCCGGGAAACCCGCGCCTGTCCCTATGTCGATGACGGATTGCTTGGTCAAGCGGAGCGCTTGCCGCAGGGCCAATGAATCTTCAAAATGCTTAATCTTTATCTCTTCCGACTTAGTAATAGCGGTGAGATTGAACTTCTTATTCCAGGCTAACAGCTCTTGTAAATAGACATCAAACACTAGAAGGCTTGGCCAATTGAAAAGTGCATAATCCCCTCGCCAAAGGTCTTGCCGCCGGGTACGCCATAATCAAGGCGGATTGGTCCAAGGGGGGTGTTAACACGAACCCCCGGGCCCCAGCCGGAAATAAAGTTGCTGATGACCGGAGAACCTGTATTCCAGGCGTTACCCCAGTCTACAAAGAAAACGCCCTGGAAAAGCTCAGAAAAATCAAGACGATATTCAGCATTGATAATGAATTTGCGGTTACCGCTCTTGGCGGCGGCATCTGTAATATAATATCCGCGCACGGTGTTGGCTCCGCCAGCCCAATATTTTTCTCCGACCGGAATATCGCCTATGCCGACGCCTCCGCCGGCGTGTAAGGCGATGACCTGATTTTCTCGCACAGAATAATAGT
Organism: candidate division WOR-1 bacterium RIFCSPLOWO2_02_FULL_46_20; assembly: GCA_001771365.1. GTDB lineage: Bacteria > Margulisbacteria > WOR-1 > O2-12-FULL-45-9 > O2-12-FULL-45-9 > O2-12-FULL-45-9-A. Next base: position 48,585 of record METP01000046.1, read on the forward strand.
GGTTGAAATCAGCTCCCAATTTGAAAAATGTCGAGATACTGCTGCTGTATTTCCAGCCCTGTTTTATTGAGTAGGAGTAAAAGACCCCCTTTTTGGGGTTGAGCCAAAAATCACGAATGTCATACGATAAGGTGAGGCCAACAGTGTCTGCTTGATAAGCCTCAAAAGAGGAAGCGCTGCGGGGAGAGACAAGTTCGCTACCGATAGTTCCGGTAAGATTGTAATAGCCAAAGAGAGGTTTGCCCAGGGAAACATCAAATCCATTATACACGGCATCCTGTTCGGTTAAGTAAATATCGCGGCCAATAGTTAACCATCTTCTAAAAGAAAAAGCCGCGTGATCGCCTAATTTATCCGGGAGAAACCAGGGATTGGTATATTTAAACTGGTAGGTGGATAATTCCTGGCCGGCTTGGCCGCGGATCATCAGGCCTTGGGCCGTGCCTAGAAGATTGTTGATGGAAAGATCCAGAAAACCGAACCAACCTTCTCTTTCGCCAAAGCCGCCTCCAAAATTGATAGTACTGGTGCGGCTCTCGCTAATTTTTAACAAAATAACTACTTTGTTGGGAGTGCTGCCGGCTTCAAAATTAGGGGTTACTTCGGAAAAGAACCCCAAATTAAAAATTCGGCGCAGATCTTCCTTAAGCGTTTTCTCGTTGAAGACGGTTCCGGGCTTAATATTGAACTCTCTTAGGATAACATAATCCTTGGTGGATTCGTTCCCTTCCAGTTTTATGGCTTCGACCACGCCTTCAGTGATTTTAAAGTTTAAGGTGTTGCTCTCCTGGTCCGTTTCAACATCCACTACCCGGGCTAAAGAATAACCCTTGTCTTTGTAAAGTAGATTAACCTTCTCAATGTCTTTTTGCATGCTGGTAAAATTGAGAATCTCACCTTTTTTGGTGGCAATCAGGTCAAGTATTTCGGCGGTGGAATAAACAGTATTGCCGGAAATGACTATGTTGTTGATTTTTGGATTTTCAGCCACTTGGAAAATTACCTTAGTTCCGCCAGGGGCATCCGTGAAGGCCACAGAGACATCGGAAAAGTAGCCTAGCGCGTATATTGCCTTAAGATCACCTTTTATTTTTTCCTGGAGCAAGCTGTCGCCAATGCGGCTGAAGACCACGTTTATGATTTCCTGCTCAGGAATCAATTTGTTGCCCGTAACTTCGATTACGGCAATGGTGGAAGATACGTCGACATTGCCAAATTGTTTGTCCAGGGTGCGGAAGGTTTGGGCTTCGGCAGAAAATCCCAGGAACAAAGCTCCAAGAATAAAACAAAACCCAATATTTTTCATTGTGTTACTTCCTTTTTACCAAAAAGAAAAACCAACCTGAAGAGTCATTTTTTGGTAGCCTATATTATCTTCCAGGTTGGGTGGTTCCCGGTAATATATTATAGACCAAATGGGGTTTAATTTATAGGTTAGTTTATAGTTTAACTTGTTCTCATTTTCAAAGCCGGAAGCAAATTGCAAATAATTAACATCAATGAAAAATTTGTCGAAAAACCCCTTGGCAAAACCGACCCGCCAATCTGGTTTGGCGATAATCAGTCCGCTGGTTTCCGTAACTCCCATGGCTTGGCGCACAGTTTTGCCTACATTGTATTCCAGGGTCAGGCTCTCGAGGCCAAGCCGATGCTCCAGCTCACGTTCAATCCCGCGAAAAAGTAGGGTTTGGAGACGACTGCTCAGATAGTCAGCAACAACAACGTTTGTGTCGATAGTTTCATCCTGGCTTACCCCGGTTAGAGATCTGATGAAGTCCGGCAGCAGCATTACTTTTATGTCTTGTTCGCTGTGACCAGCCGGGACCATCTCGCTGGGTGTTTTGGTCGTATCTTCGCTAAAACTATAAAAGCTGGTTTTTAAGCCGCGCTCTTTTTCTGCCGCTCCAATTACCCCTTGAAGATAAGAAAGAATAATTACTTTCTTGTCGACAGTTTCACCGCTGGCATCTTCCTCGGTGTTTTCCACCTCTACTTTAGCCACTATGGTTACGTCAGGCATGACCCCTTCTTTTCCAGACTCCCCGGTAAAGCGAGCGAGGTTGTCTTTCCTTTTTTCCGCATCGTAGGGAAAGAAACTTTTTTGCTGTTCGTTGGATAACAAGGTAAATTCACGGTTAAAAATATTAACCGTCCCCCGCTTTAAGAAGATTTTTCCCTTTAAAGAAGGAGCCAGCAGATCTCCGGTAATCTTTAACTCCTGGCCGATCATCTCTAGATTCATAAAAATATTGCTTAGATCCAAAGTATTAACATCTCCCATGATCGCGTAGACGTTTTTGTTCAGGTTGATGGATAAATCCAGCCTAAGTGGCAGCTTTTTCTCGTTGCCCCCTTTTTTTTGGGATAAGCTGATAATAGCATCGTCGATATTAATTTTTCCGGTCAACAGGGGAGCCCGGCTAAAGTTAAAATATAATGGACCGGTAAGCCGGGCTGCTTCTATTTCAACCTTTCCGTTATAAAGATTTGGCAAATCAATGTTTAAAACGGTTGGCGCAAAGTTTAAATCGAGAGAAACACTTGGCTGGTTTTCCAAGATATGTTTAAGGTCAATTGTCCCGGCTATGGACAGAGGGTTGTAATAATGTTTTGACGTTTTGCCCAGCCAAAAGCCGGTTAGGGATTTGATTTCCAGCAGCCCGTTTTTGATTTTGGCTTCTCCGCTGATTTCTTGAATCGCCGCGTCGATTGCTTTGACGTACAAGGCGGATTTATTAAGAAAAACTTTCCCGTCAATTTTTGGTTCGGCAAAATTGCCGCTAAGTGTGGCGTCAACAGAGGCTTTGCCTTCAATCCATTTTATTTGGTCGGTAAATAGATTAAGCATGCCAATGGCATTGTCTTTTAGGGCAACTTTCAGGTTGATTTTGCCCTGGGGGGGGAGGGTGATATCTCCAGAAATGTTGGAAGTGTTGTCACCCTCAACCACCGAAAGATTCTCGATGAAGATAAGATTGTTTTTTTTGCTCATGGCGAGCGCGAGTTGGTCAAAGTAAACGCCCGCCATAGTTACCTTGTTCCCGCTTAAGGTGCCGGAAAAATTTGGATTCTTAATTGAGCCGTCCACAACCGCATCCAGATTAATGGTGCCTTTGAATTCCTGGTCAAAAAGTACCTTCATGCTGCTAAAAGGCATGTTTTTGGCAGAGACGGTTAAATCAAGGGTGTTGTCAAAGCCATAATGGCCACGAGTTAATAATTTACCGTTATCTTTTGTTAACTCGAGCATGTTTATCGTTACTTTCTCGTTGGCCAGGGAGGCCTTGGCCCTTAAGGAGTCGAAGGTGAAATTTCTGAAATAGCCATTTTTAACTTCGCCGGCAAATTTGCCGGAAATGTTTTTAATTTTACCCTGCAGAGAAATATTGCCAAATAAATTTCCCCCAAAGATGTTTTTTTGTCGGGCAGTTTCTGCTTGTTTGGTCACGGCAAACAGGTCTTGCCAGTCATTTAGGAAGTTTTTTTCTTCTGGCTTGTCCGAGTAAAGTAAAAAGCTGTGCTGGCGGACAAAATTTTGAATTGTCGGCATGACCAGGGAGGCAAAACTGATTTTTGTCTTTTCTCCGGCAGTTTTCGTTGAAAATCTGCGGGCTATTTCGCTTTGGATCTCTTCCCCCATGGTGATAAGGTAGGAAATATCTGCCCCCATAATCTTTAGGGTAAGGTTAAGCTCACTCTCCAGCGGTTGATTCTTTTGCAAGGAAGCCAAGTCTAGATCACCTAAGGCGGCAAAGTTATCCTGGTTTCTTGAAACGCGCAGCGGTTCGATCAAAGTAAGTTTGTTCTGGTCATACTTTAGGCTGCCTTGAACGCTATCAAAATTAATACGGTTGAAGCGGAATCCTTGCAGCCAAAAACTGGTGGTTGCGACAGGTTGGTCGGTGGTTCCTTCAAGAATAAGGGTTAAGCCAAATTTGCCCTGGAGTAAGCCATACTTGTGAGTGAGTTTTCTAAAGTCGTAAGCATCTATTGTTCCCTGGATGCTCCCATTGATTTTGTCGTCTTTTTCGTATGTCAGGTCAAGAGAGAGGTTGGATTTTGGGGTTATCAGGGAGCCTTGCAGAGAATTTATGCGTCCGTCTTTCCAGAAAAAATCTATTTGGCTTTTGGAGATCGGGACTTCGGCTATATGTACGTTGTGCAGCTTAATTGTTCCTGAGGCGTCAAGGTCAAACAGGGAATCAACCGAGGTTATGTTCAAAAGCTGGCCGGTAATTTTTATGTCGATGTCAGAGGGGCCGATAGGGTCTTTGGCATCTTCGGGCAAGAGATGGTTTAAAATCTTTAAATCTTCCAGGTTTATTCTTTCCCCTTTGATCTCTAATTTAGTGGGGCAACCGATTCCTGTTTGTCCTGAAGCTTGAAGAATAGACTTGTTTTTAATAAAAAGCAGGTTTTCGACCTGGATTAATCCATCTTTCACCTTAAGCCTGCCTTGAGCCAGGTCAAATTCTTGCTCACCAATTTTACCTTCCGCCAGGCTGACCTCGCCGGAAGCGGTCAAGTGTTTTAGGGGGGCGGCCAGGAATTGGTCGTCCAGTTTCCAGCTCATGTTTCCTTCGAACAGGTTAATCGTGGCTTGCATTTTTCCCAGTAGCCCCTTTCCGGAAAGTGCAATTCCCTGAGCCCCGGCTTTGACGTCAAAATTTAAATCACCGGTTATTTTACCGGAGGCAATAATAGAGGCTGTTTTTGATGTGGCAGATAGGTTCTCCAATTCCAGATCGCCGTCTTTAACAGAAAAGCTGGAGTGGAGGGTATCTACAGGTTGGCCAAACAACATGGCTCTGGTCAGTTTGGTCTGAAGAATACCTTTGAGCTGGGATATGGGGCCGGATAGAGTTAACTCGCCCGCAGCTTGCCCCTCAATGCCGGGCGCATTTTGCGAAAGATTGGCAAGATTAAGATGCGCCAACTGCGCGGTAAGGGTCAAAAGCGGCAGGTGAGCGGTAAAATCAATTTTGCCATCACCGTTTATTTCCCCTTTATACAGATTAAGGCTTATGTTATTGATTTCGAGCAATTTATCTTTAAACGCAATTAAGCACTGCCCAGAAAGGGCTTGTCCATAGAACTTAGCTTCTTTTAGATCTATCTGGCCGCTTATTTTGGGGGAGGAAAAATCTCCTTTGAGTGAAAAAACCGCGCTGGCAAATCCTTTTAGGTCCAGGCTTCTGGTCTCTGGCAGAAAAGCGGTGAATATGTTGAGAGGGGTTTCCGCGAGGCTAATTCTAAAGTCTAGGTTTTGCTTGGTAAAATCAACCAGACGGCCATCTATTTTGACGGGTAAACCGTTGATTTCCGTGCTAAGATTCTTTAGAGCGAAACCTTCTTCAATAATGGTCGCGCTGCCAAAAGTTTTGTCAATTTTATATTTACCAAATCGGGCGCTGCCGTTATAAATAGATAATTCGCCAAAAACAGACAAGGGCCAACCTTTTAATTGTGGATTTGTCAATGTCATCGATAGGTCGGCTTGCCCTCCGGTAATTGTAAAAGTAGGATTATTTAGAACATAATCTCCCCACTTTTTCAGGTCAACTTTATTTGTATTGATGTCTATGGAATATTTACCCGTCTTATAATTGCTGTAGCCGGAAACGCTGATAGAGGTCGGCACATATTTTTCCTGGATGTTGCCCAAAAGTCTTATGGAGATCTTGCCATTTTTCTCGAAGCCGAGCCCTCCGTTAATTCCCGCTACTTTTTGGGAGAAGGTTTGTTTTTTCTTATTAAAACCGAGCTGGTCTTCGTAGTGGGCGGCGCAGTTTTTAAAAATAATTTTAGCCAGGAACGGAGGTGGGGGTGGGGCGCCCGGATCTGCCTTCGGCAGAAAATTTAATACATTAATTTTGTTGTCTTTATCCCTGATTATGGCAAATTCCGCTTCTTCAATGGTAATCCTGGAAATAGCGGGAACTACATCTTTTTTATAGGCAAACTCCACCGGATTGAAATTTACATATATTTTTTTGGCGTGAGCAAAATTGGGCACAACGACGTCGTGAAAAACAATCTGGCCGACGATTATTCCCTCTGTCTTGCCGATCTTAACCTTTGTTTTGAAGGCTTGTTCGAGCCCTTTGACGGTTTCGCTCTTGATTTTGCCGTAAACCGAATCTCGCCAATCTGCGGGAGAAAAGGCGGAAGAAAAAAGCGAAAGAGTAATTAAGCCAAAAAGCAGGGCGATTTTTTTCATGGTCTTAAAGATAAATATAACTTATGACCACAAAAAAAGCAACCCCGACGAAAAGTCAGGGTTGCTTCTGTTTTAGAGAAATAATTAAAGAGAGCTGGCTGTGGCGCTGCCGTCAGTCAGATTTAAGGTATAAGTGCCTGTAGCGCCTGATGTAAAAGTCAGGGTGGCCGAGGAGGTGCCATCATATGTCACGGTGCCAGCCACCGTTTCTCCATCGATGTTAACAGAGAAGGAAGCTGAGCCAGTTGGATAAATAGCGCCCAGAGTAAGATTTGCATAAGTCAAGGTTACCGTATAACTGGTTCCGCTGGAGGTGGCTGTGTAGGTTAGCGGTCCGTTTATCTTTTTGTTGGTAGATGAGTTGTAGTTTAAAAACTGAAGCGGGGCGGAGGTGCTGGTCCCCAAGCTCATTGAAAAAGACAATAGGGCAGAGGTGACCTCCAGTGAAGTGTAGGTTTCAAGGGTGCTTATCGTAGAGCTGGTCGCGGCAGCTAATGAAGCTTCAGTTGTGAGCTCGTTGGCGTTGGTGTCATACATCCTGAATCTATAAGCATAAGAATAGTTGTCCTTGGAGGTTGAATCAACTGCCGTCCACCAACCGCTTACGCGCGTCGGTGTTACGGCGCTGGCTTTCACTCCATTGCCTGCGACGCCTTTCAGGCCGGTAATGTTATCATCGATTCCCAGCCCTATCACACCAATGTTACCAACGTTCCCGGCCAGGGTTGCAGCTGGAACGGTTGGGGTGGCTGAGGTTGAACTAGTGGATGCACCACAACCCATTATAAACATTCCGGCAATCAGGACAAGGGATAAAATGATAAATTTTTTCATATTTCTTTCCTCCTCTCCTCGGTTCATCTTAGAAAGCTACGCCCGCGTCAAGGACGTAGGAGGTGTTTAGAGCGTTTTTATTATCAATAACGTTGGCAATCTCCAAAGTTACA